>DAOUSD010000263.1 GCA_030627405.1 Deltaproteobacteria bacterium | reverse complement strand
TAGAAATTGCACCCAATGGGTGAAAGTTTGTAATAGCAAAATATTCTGCAATCATTAAACTAATAGCTAACCGCTAAAGGCTAATCGCTCAACTTAGGTTAAAACAAGCTTATTACGTATGAGCTTCAGGTGTGATACATTCAAAACAGGAAACTGTTTGAGCGTATTAGATATCGTTAAGAAAGAATCCAGTATAACATGCCGTTTTTTGTCCGGCTGTTTGCTTAATTATCATAATTTCTTTATAGTTATGGCCGATTCTTTCTTTACGATATCTTATACGTGAGTTTTTCATGGTTTGAATGTATTATACCTGAAGCGGAAGCGCTAAAGTGTTACGAAGAATTATGTTTGCGAACTGACCTGATACATTCCTGCACCAGATTATCAGGCACATCTGTTTTAATGCCCCGGCATGAATTAGCCATGATATGCCAGTTGTTTATATCCATCAGCACGCTTTCTATAAACGGCCATGCCCTGCACATGCGTGGTTTAACCGGATGTATGGTGCAAAGATCATCCCAGAAGATACAGTAACCGTCAGCGCCCTGTGCAAGCACCAGCTTACTCCCTGATTTAAGGCAGTATTCTGAAACAAATTTTTCTGGATCTGTATTTATATAAGCTGCAATTTTTTCAATATCACTTGCTGTCACATAAGTTCCTCCGAACCCTTTGCAACAGTCACCGCATTTTTTGCAAATAAATATATCTGAAGGTTTTATTGTATTAAATGGCATGCCGTGTTTCCATAGCTCTTTTTATGGTAACCTGGTCAATGTATTTCAGATCACCACCTATCGGTATTCCTGAAGCAATACGAGTTGCTTTAACCGGATAATTTTCTAAACGCTGAGAAATATACAAGGCTGTGGCTTCACCTTCAACAGTGGTACTAGTTGCAAGGACAACCTCTTTTACATTATTATCTTTTATTCTTGATAGCAGCTCCTTGAGCCTTATATCGTCAGGCCCTATGCCGTCCATCGGAGACATAGCGCCATGAAGAATATGATAAATTCCTTTAAAAGCCCCTGACTTTTCGATAGCCACCATATCGGCGGGCTGTTCCACCACACACAATAATGAGCTGTTTCTTGTCCTGTCGCTGCAAATATTGCAGATATCACTATCGCTCAGGCCAAAACAGATAGAACACGATCTTATTTTTTTTCTGGTTTCCAGGATGCTCAGGGAAAGCTGTTCAACCTCTTTTAGCGGAGAACGAATTATATGCATAGTGAGGCGTTCGGCAGTCTTTTCTCCTATCCCGGGAAGCCGGGAGATATTTTTAACCAGGTTCATGATTGATAATGGATAGTGACTCATAATAATTAGATGTCCAGTTAGCGCCCTTCGGGCGAGCTATTGAGCTATTGAGCTATTGAGCTATTGAGCTGTTGAGCTGTTGAGCTGTTGAACTTATCAGCTTATCAGCTTATCAGCTTACCAGCTACTATTGAATTACATTCCAGGTATTTTAAGACCGCCGGTAAGTTTGCTCATCTCTCCTGAAACCATTTCCTGTGATTTTGCAAGAGCGTCATTTACTGCAGCAAGTATCAAATCCTGAAGCATTTCAACATCATCAGGATCAACGACTTCCTTTTCTATGTGGATTGATAAGATCTGCTGTCTGCCATTTGCTACTGCCTTAATCATACCCCCACCGGCCGTTGCTTCAACGGTTTTATCTGCCAGCTCTTCCTGCATTCTAAGCATCTTGGCCTGAAGCTTTTGAGCCTGTTTCATCATGTCTCCCATGCCTTTCATGAGTAAATACCTCCTATATAATTTCGTAAGCGTTCACAGAACGTTGAAATCAGAAATTGAAAATTTGGCACCTTCATGCTCTTGTACTGTTCTTCCCAATTTCCAATTTCTATTTTAATCTCTCCCAAATTTCTACTTTCCAATTTCAGATTTCAAGCCGTGAACGCCTACATAATTTTTACATCAACAACTTTCCCGTTAAAAATTTCGATTACATCTGTTACCAGAGGGTGACTCAATGCTTTCTGCTTCAAATTGATGTTTTGATTTTCCCCCTGTTTTTTTTCACTGTTTTGTTTGTCTTTGGCTTTTATGGTCAGATTCATCTTTTCTTCAAAAAATTTACTGCATATTTCTTTTATGATAGCAACATTTTTATCACGCTTTATCATATTTATATTATAATCATTACCATGCACCTCAATTTCAATATTTTGTTTGGCAAGTTTTTTCAAGGAACACTTTACCAGGTTTGCAGCAAGAGCAGGATGTTTTTTTGAAAAAATATCAAGGAGTTTATTCCATGTAATTTCAAGATTATCATCAGAATCATAAGGAGAGGAGCTGCAAGGTTCTTTAAGCTCCGTTGAATCAGTCGGCTCTTCTGAAATCCC
Organism: Deltaproteobacteria bacterium; assembly: GCA_030627405.1. GTDB lineage: Bacteria > Desulfobacterota > Desulfobacteria > Desulfobacterales > ETH-SRB1 > B13-G4. Next base: position 1,387 of record DAOUSD010000263.1, on the reverse strand, counting down.
TTGTGGTTCCTTACTATAATATTTTAAAGCGTCCTCATTTTCAGCAACTTCATAATTAGCGGGAATTGCCGGAAGGTTTTTTTTTAAATCATCAAGTTTTTCTATAAGCAAATCAATAGGTAGAGCAGGCTTTATCTGAGATAGTCTGATAAAGGATAGCTCAAGCGCCAACTTTGGTTGAGCCGAAAGCCTTATCGAAGCCTCTTCCTTGAAGAGAAGATCAAAAATCTGGTTCAAATAAGATTCGGAAATATCCTGAACCTGATCTTGCATTAAATCTATTTCATGTGAAGGAAGATTTATCAGTTTGCTGATATTCTTGCCCATCTTTAAAACAAGCAGATTCCTGAAATGTTCAATAATGGCTGCATAAAATTTTTTAATTTCATATCCGCGAGCATAAATTTCATCCACTACATTAAGAGCTTCCGGAATATCCTTTTGTAACACTGCATTTGAAATATCAAAAATTATTTTTCTGTCGGCAACTCCAAGAATGTCTAATATGTTCTTATAGCTGATAGTTCCTTCCGAACAGGCCATTACCTGGTCAAGAAGGCTTAAGGCATCTCTAATGCTTCCCCTTGCTTCGCGGGCAATCAACATCAGACTTTCTTCAGTTATATCAATATGTTCTTTAGAACATAAACCCTTCATATGCTTTGAAATTGACTCGATATCAATAAGCTTGAAGTCGTGACGCTGGCACCTGGAAAGTATAGTTACAGGTATCTTATGGGGCTCGGTAGTAGCAAAAATAAACATTACATGTGATGGTGGTTCTTCTAAAGTTTTTAACAAAGCGTTAAATGCAGAGATGCTCAGCATGTGGACTTCATCTATAATGTATATCTTGTTAAGACTGTGAGCCGGCATGTAGTTTATGTTTTCACGCAGACTTCTAATTTGTTCAACGCCGTTGTTCGATGCACCGTCAATTTCAAACACGTCAACTGCATTTCCTGAAGTAATTTCACGGCATGATCTGCATGTATTGCAAGGAATCGGGGTGGGGCCCTCTTTGCAATTCATAGCCTTTGCCAATATTCGTGCTACAGTGGTTTTGCCGGTCCCTCTTGGCCCGGTAAAAAGAATTGCATGGGCAACCCGATGCGATTTGATAGCATTAGTTAAAGTTTGGGTGACATGGTTTTGTTTTATAACCTCGTCAAAGGTTTGGGGTCGATACTTACGTGCAAGAACAAGGTAGGACATATATTTTCCTGATTAATTAATGGCGGAGAGAGAGGGATTCGAACCCTCGGTGCCGCTTTTGGCAGCACACACGATTTCCAGTCGTGCTCCTTCAGCCAGCTCGGACATCTCTCCGCAAGATAAGAGTTCGGTCAAAAATAACTTGGTAGAATTTGCGCACGAATTTGCCGTA
>DAOUSD010000020.1 GCA_030627405.1 Deltaproteobacteria bacterium | reverse complement strand
CCTCAATAATTTTTTATTTTTAACTTTTACAAGAGCTAAAGTCAACGAAATTATTATTCGTAAAACAAGTAAAGGAGAATGCTGAATTGTGAAAAATTCATGTAAATCTCGTGCAAAACCAAAATATTATGAGGAAAGAAAAATATTTTATAGATCAGACACAAGGCAACCAAAGCTATTGGACCAAGTCCGAAACCTGATTCGCTGCAAACACTATAGTATTCGAACAGAGCAGGCTTATATCGAATGGATAAGAAAATTTATCTTTTACCATGGGAAACGACATCCTGCCGAGATGGGTGAAAATGAAATCGTGGAGGTAAGGGTGTCAAAAGTCCGGGAGATATGCTGTTCTCATAGGGGGTTATATTTTGGAGCTCACTCAAAGGCAGGCGGAAGTATTATATTATATCCGTTCGTATCAGGTGAAACTCGGTATCACGCCTACGATACGCGAGATATGCAGTCATTTTGGTTTAAAAGGACCGGCAGGTATCCATCGCATTCTCCATGTTCTGGTTGAAAAAGGATATCTTATTGCATCTGCCGGCAAGAAAAGGTCATGGCGTATACCCGGCGGACCTGTTGGAAAAACCATCCCGATAATCGGCAGAATTGCTGCAGGCATTCCCATCATGGCGCTGGAAAATCGGGAAGATGAGCTGCGGATAGACCCGTCGATTTTTGGCTCCAAAACTTGCTTTGCTCTTCGTGTTCAGGGTGATTCCATGATCGATGCACATATCGCTGATGGGGATCTGGCAATTATCCGTCCCCAAAGAAAAGCGGAAAGCGGGCAGATAGTCGCTGTTACAGTTAGAAACATTTTACATGAGGCAGCTCTCAAGATTCTGCGGAAAACAAGAGGTACAACGGAATTGCATTCGGCAAACAGTGCTTATCCGCCTATGGTTTTTAGCGGGTGGCACCGGGGCCGGATCAGGATTATCGGAAAATTTGTCGGTATCATTCGAAGGAGCTATTGAGCCATCTCCCTTTGGTTTTTCACTGGCAAGCTATTTAACGTACACTAACCCACCGGATTCATACTGTGAAGCAACGCTGAGTCTGGTATCACAAACAACATTATATTAGTAAAAAAAAGCGCCTGGTCTGCAACGCTTTAGGGCTCGCTAAAGGTCACATTTTGTGACGTTAAAGACTGATTTTCCTCTTTTGTCAGTCAGGCCGGGAAAAGCTGCTTTTCAATGTTGTCAAACATGCGCGGCATTATAGTATCCTTTTTGAAGAGTTCTTTACTTGCGTCTTTCCGATGTCATCTATAACCTCCTAAAGTGAAAAAATCAATAAATCTATTGTGTTCCGCCATGTTCTGCATGACTGTCGGGGAACTATGGGAATATTCTGAAAGTCTATATCATAGGCGAAACTTCAAGAGACTGCCCATCGGTTGATATTGTGACGGCTCCGTGGCTGTCGGTGCGTAATATCCTGCATCCCCGTTCTTTATATTTTTTTAAAACCGATGTATGCGGGAATCTGTATCTGTTTCTCCAGCCTGACGAAAAAATTACAATTTCCGGATCAATGCTATCAATAAAGAATTCGCTGTTCGATGTTTTGCTGCCGTGATGAGGAGCTATAAGGACATTGCTTTTTAAATCATCTCCTGAAATTGCAACAAGCTCTTTTTCTGCTTTAGCCATAATATCGCCTGGAAAAAGAAAAGATTTTGATCCGAATTTAACTTTTATCACCAGAGAATTGTTATTTAAATTCGACCACTTTCTCTTATTATTATCCATGTAATCATCGGCTGGATAAAGAAGTTTCAATTGAGCACCATTGATAATCTGTGTTCTTGATATCTCTTTGAATTCAGGGAGATAAATTGCCTTTTTTTTAATAATTTCCATGAATTTTCGATATCCAATAGTATCTGCTGTATCACAGTTAGCCCACACCCTTTTCACATTGAAATTTTCAGCAATATACAAAAGTCCGTTCAAGTGGTCGCTGTTTGGATGGGAAAGAATAAGAGTGTCAATTGTTTTAATTTTTTTGCGCCATAATAACGGTGCGATTACGTTTGCACCAACATCAAAGACCGAGTTGTCAGAAAATCCACCGCCATCTATAAGCAGATTAAAACCTTCCGGCATTTCTACAAGAGCAGAGCTGCCCTGCCCCACATCAATTACTGTAATCCTCAGATCATCATGCCAAAACCTGTTATAAAACCAGTAACAAGTATCGGCGGCACAGGCAATAATTACTACTATTAGAACAGCTAATACTTTTTTCCTTCTGGAAAAAGCCGATGGCTCTTTCAATTCTACTTTATTATATAGCTGATGTGTTCCTCCCGGAAATTTATCTTTTTCACCGGCATTTTCATGCTTAATACCAACCAAAGTCAATACAGCCCAGCCCAACACATAATAACAACAAATCTCAAAATAAGTCGGAGTTACTGTCTTAATTGAGGCAAAAGGTAAATTAGAAAACCATACCACGATGTCAAGAACTTTAGCCAGCAACTCAAAGTTTGCATTTATGCACCATGTAGCCCCGCAAACGCTTACCGGATATAGCAATACCGAAAACAAGCCCAAGGGAACTACAATAAAACCTATAAGCGGCACAACAAACAAGTTTGCCGGGAGACCGACAAAAGAAACCTGGTTGAAGTAAAACATTAAAAGCGGAAGTGTCCCCAGGATTGCAAAAAGCGAAGTCAATAAAAAGAGATACACTTTTTTTCGGAGTTGAAAGAGTCCTTGTTTTCCAGTCTTGCTTTTTATACGTATTCCGGAAAGGCCACATATTATTGCAAGAACAGCTATAAATGAAAGCTGAAAAGAAATCGAAAAAAGAGTGGGAGGATGAACAACAAGAATTATCATTGCAGCTATTGCCAGTGTATTTATTGGGTCATGTTCTTTTTCAAAAAGAAATGTCATCAAAAAAATACTAACCATAATTACTGCTCTTTGTGTAGAAGGAGACAACCCTGAAAGCAAGCCATAGATAAATACCGGAAAAAGAGATAAAATAGCTGCAACCTTTATGGTCAATGCATTCCAAAGAAAATATTTAAAATATGAGAGTATCCACTTGAAAAACAAAAATGCGACTGTTGCTACAATTCCTATATGAAGTCCTGAAATTGCAAGAATATGACTTACACCGGCCCGGTTAAATGCCTCCTTTAAGTTTTTTGAAATACTATTTCTGTCTCCAATTATAAGGGCTTTTAATACAGCACTTTTATCACCCTCCCCTGTATTGTCGATAAGATCGGAGATCCTGCTGCGGGCATCTGCTATTATCTTGTTTATACCTTTTCCTGAATTTCTTTTTATAACAATTAGATCTTTTCCACAGACATACGAGGTACCCCAAATCTCCTTGAATGCCATGTATTTTTTATAATCAAATCCTCCGGGATTTTTGAAATTTCTGATAGATCTGAGCTTGCCTGTAAAGGAAACTTTGTCGCCAATTGAAAGAGTTGGAAAATTTTCTCTAACTGTTACACGGATTTTCCCTGTAACTGGAAAATTATTATCCTTATCTTCTCCAAGAGTCCTGGTCTGTAAAATAAATTTCAGCCTGTCTTTGTATATTATAGGATTTTCGTCGATTAAACCGACAATTCTCCATTTTCGCGAATCTAAAAAATTGACGACATGATTTGAGGGGAATTTAGGAACAACCCATGGCTGTAAGGAAAGATACCCGAAAGCAAAAAATAAAATAACAGATAAAATTAATGCGGTTTTTCTCTGAAGAATGAAATATAGTATTAAGCCTGCACATACAAGAATAACAAAATACGCATAAACTTTGTGATCCGGCAGCCATGAACCACAGGCTACGCCCAGTATCATAGATACCAGGATTGGGATAACGGGGCGAGAATAAATCTTACCGGTCATAGGAATCAGGGTTCGGGGTTCAGGGATTTATCATTCTTTTACACGCTTTATAGCTGCTCCCAGGCCGGCAAACTTTTCCTCAAGCGCTTCATATCCGCGATCCAGATGATAAACGCGATTTACCTCGGTTTTGCCACGGGCAACAAGACCGGCCAGTATCAGCGAGGCACCGGCTCTAAGATCACTTGCCATAACCGGCGCGCCTGAAAGCATTTTTACCCCTTTTACCATCGCAGCATTACCAGCCACAGTAATATCAGCACCCATTCTTTTCAACTCACCTACATGGATAAAACGGTTTTCAAATACTGTTTCAAATATCAGGCTCAGACCCCCGGCAACAGACATTAGAACCATGAACTGCGCCTGCATATCACTAGGGAAACCTGGATATGGGAGTGTTTTTACATCAACACTTGCTATATTATCTATTCCCTTAACTCTTATATTTTTTCCATCAATTTTTATCTTTGCCCCCGTTAAACTCAATTTGTGAATAACGGCTTCAAGATGATCCGGCTCAGCGCCTAAAAGCTTTACATCACCGCCGGTCAAAACTGCTGCGACCATTAATGTTCCGGTTTCTATCCGGTCGGGAATTATTGAAACCGATACAGGACTTAAAGAAGAAACTCCCATTATTGTAATTGCGGAGGTGCCGGCCCCATGTATATCAGCCCCCATCTTCTTTAAAACATCAGCAAGAGCTATTATTTCGGGTTCACGAGCTGCATTATGAATAACAGTGCTTCCTTTCGCTAAAACAGCCGCCATCATAATATTTTCAGTACCTGTTACGGTAGCTACATCCAAATAAATTTCGCTCCCTTTAAGTTTTTTGGCATAAGCTTCAACATAACCGTGCTTTAATTCAATAGATGCGCCAAGACATGCCAGACCTTTAAGGTGCAGATTGATTGGCCGCGCGCCTATGGCACAGCCTCCCGGCAATGATACCCTGGCCTTTTTGAGACGGGCAATAAGAGGACCGAGAACCAATATAGAAGCGCGCATTTTCCTGACCAGATCATACGGAGCTTCATGATTTAAAATATTGCTTGCATCTATCTTAACAACATCACCATCTGTCTCGATTTTTGCGCCAAGATGTGAAAGAAGTAGTTTTATACTTTCAATATCTTTTAGATTCGGGACATTTGAAAATGTACACAATCCATCAGTAAGCAGAGATGAAACCAGGATCGGAAGTGCAGCGTTCTTAGCTCCGCTGATATTAACCTCACCTGTAAGAGCTCGTCCCCCTTCAACTATAATTTTATCCATCTTTATACCTTTAAGCTTTATAAAACAAACCGTATGCGCGTGAGCTTCAGGTTTGATACATTCAAAGCAGGAAACTGTTACAAACCTTCAAACAAAAAAGCGCTTTACCACATTTTAACAATGAGATAAGCGCTTTTTTTATAATATTATGCTGTGGATTATTGTCTGATTTAGTGGTGCTGGCCGCCTTTACCATGCATCGTATCAACAACAGCCTTTAAAATACAGTAAGTCATTCCAAGGCCCAAAATTGTTAACGCATACCACAAACCACCCATGAATACCATATGACCAACATCCCAAATCCATTCAAATGAAAATGGAAACATATTTTAACCTCCTAAGAATTCAATTCCCGTTCCTGGGGGAATATAGGTAAATAACGGAATGATATCATAACCAGAATAACTCCGTAAGCTACAGGAAGAATGGTTGTTGCAACTTCCTGCCAGCTAGGAATATACATGACCCAGTTTTCAAAAGTCATGACCGGCGCTGCCATTACCTGCAGCACCATTACCCAGCGATTAAGTAAAACACCAATACAGGCCAGCAATACTGCTGTAAACAGCAGCGTAGAATTGCTGCGCCCCTTTGGTGTAAGAAGTATCAATGCCGGCACAATTCCACAAACTACTATCTCGGCTATAAGAATCCAGATTCCATAAAAAGGATTATTGGAATAAAAATCAATTAGATTAAAGCCGCTGGCAGTGGCTGTAACTGTAGCCCAGTACCAGGTATCAATAATTTTTGCAATAATGTATGTTCCCATCATCCAGCCGGATATCTTGGCCAGCAGATCTATAACATTTTGCTTGACCAGCTTCTTACCTGTAATTTTTTCAGTCAGCCTTGTCACAAATAGTGTAAAGCATGGACCATAGGCTGCTGCCGACCAGGTAAAGAGAAAGAATGTCCACGGCCAGATAAACACCCCTTCCCTGAAAGCAAATGGACGCCCATAAAGAACTGCCGGGGTTCCGCCAAGTGATCCCTGATGGAAAAAGGAAAGAAAAGCACCGGTTGCTGCAAATATTACCATTACCTCGTGCATATTGTGTGCAAGATTATGAAAGAAAGGAACTTTATTAATCTGACGGTTTTCAAGAATAAGCGGGATATATTCGATAGTAAGAACTGCAAAATAACATGAAAGACAAAATGCCACTTCCGTCAACATTGAGTGAATATTAGCGTGCCAGAATATAAACCAGCTCCTCAAAGGCTGCCCAACATCTATTGCAAGGATTAAAAGTGCGGAGCTGTAACATATAAACCCGATAAGAACGGCGTAATTAATAATATTCTTCAGCTCATCCTTTCCAATAACATATCTTAACAATCCTATAAAAAAAGCTCCGCCGCCCAGGGCAATAACTCCAAGGTCAGCCCATATCCATAATGCAAATCCATAGTAATCATTCATATTTGTCTGATTAAGTCCCTTTAACCAGATAAGCAGCATAGCGTAAACACCCCACAACAGCACGCCACCAGCTATAATGATTCCCAAGGCAAATTTCCCAAATGAACAGCGTTTAACTCCATCGGGTATTAATGCTGAATCCATAAGTTATGTACTCCTAAAAATTTGCTGTTACTAATTTATTGACAAATCTATTAATCAATTCTTCTTGATTTTAGTGGCGATAATTTTTTGCAAAATCTTCATTATCAAGGTAGTTATCACCGGCTTGCCTTACCCATTCACGGCTTGACATATAATAAACCTTAGGATTAGTACCAAGTCTTTCAAGAAGCCTAAAAACATTGGGATTACCTGGTCGTCCACCATGCTTATTGTCAGGCTTGGCCAGTTGATGCACCTTATGTTCAGGATTATTAAGATCACCGAATGTAATAGCGCCGGCAGGACATGCCTGAGTACAAGAGGTCTGATATTCATCTTCTTCAAGGACTGTCCGTCCTTCAAGAAAAGCTTTGTCCATTGCTAATTGATATCTATGGAAACAAAAACTGCATTTTTCCACGACACCTCTCATTCGAGGTGAAACATTAGGACTAAGATATTTAGTCGATCCCTCCGGCCACACTGGATCCCACCAGTTAAAATAACGTGCATGATACGGACATGCAGCCATACAATACCTGCATCCAAAACACCGGGTATAAATCTGGCTTACAATCCCGGTCTCATGGTTATAGTCAGTTGCAGTTGCCGGACAAACAGACACACATGGTGAATGCCCATGTTCCCCCTCACAATGCATACATGGTCTAGGAAGATAGCAGATATCAGCTTCAGGATAAGATTTTCCATTTGTCAGCTTATAAACACGCATCCATGCGATGCTGTCCAGTTTGTTAGATTCATCCTCCTTGAACGGCACATTATTCTCAGCCATACAAGCAACCATGCAGGCTCCACAACCAGTGCATTCGTCCAGGTTTATGACCATTCCATACTTCTTGGCTTTTTTGTGTTTGCCTTCTTCTTTCATCAAAACCTCTTATTCAAGTTATACTTTGGTCAGTCTAGCCCTTATTCCCCATGCTGCATCAAGGCCGGATACCGGATCTTCTGCCGGACCTATGAGTTCGTTAAAATTACATCCCTTACCAGCAAGGTATTTATCATAGGCAGTATGCCCCAGTCCTCTCGGCAAAGCAATTATACCGGGCATAATTCCTTCATAAAGATGTACTTTAACCTTTGCTTTACCTCTTGGAGTAAGTAAAGATGCATATCTGCCTTCAGTCAGGCCAAGCTCTTTACCTGTCTTTGGATTTATCTCAACACATGAATTTTTACCTTTAAGAACTGTGTCCTCGACTGCCTTTATTGCAAAAGGTGGATCGCCGATATATCCGTTTGCAAGTCTGATGGTATCATATGGTATGAGTATAAGGGGATACGAAATTGCACTGCCTTCAGCGCTTACCGGAGTAAAGTTGGAAAGTGATTTCATAGCCTCAGGATAAAAATTGAAATCGCCTTCTAATATACATTTGTCACCATTGAATTCAAATCCCTTTTCCACCAAAACATCCCATTTAACGCCTAATGTTTCTTTAAGACAGGCCTCATAGCTCTCCCATGGGAAAGCATCTGCCATTCCACCTCCCAGGGCTTTTGCTATAAGCATTACAACATCGCCAACATGCTTTGTATCAAACTGGGGTTTTACCACAGGCCTTGTAAGACCGACAATGGGCTTAGACAACCCGGCCAGCGTGGGTACATCCTCATAACGTTCCAGGTAAACATGATTAGGAAGGATTAAATCGGCATTATCGGCAGTTTCATCCATGTATGATGAAAAACTTACAACAAAAGGTATACTATCAAATGCCGTCTTCATTGCTTTACTGTCAGGCATTGAATATAAAGGATTTGCACCTGAGACAAAAATTACCTCAAGAGATCCATCCCCGGAATTAATAACCTCAGCCAGGCGGTTTAACAAGGAATTTGCATGCGGATATTCACTCCCTGCTCCATCTATACGCTCTTTTTGCATGCCGTTTTCTGCAACGCTGTCCATTTCAAGCTTAGGCCATTTAATATAATCGGTCTCAGTTACAGCCCAGACACCACCCTCTTTATTTATATTGCCTACAAGAGCATTTAATGCATGCACTGCCATAAATTCATTAAGGCTGCCGGGTATGCTTCCCTGCCCTTTGCCGCAAATTGCCAATGGCTTAGAAGCTCGAGCAAAATTCTTAGCCAATGATACTATGGTAGCGCTGTTTATCCCCGTTATTTTTGATACTTTATCGATGCTGTATTCGTTTTGGACTAGTTTCTTGAATGATTCAAAACCGGTTGACCGGCTAATTTTTTTGGAATCTAACGAGTTGGTTATGATAACATTCGCAAGGCCTAATGCCAAAACAGCTTCCGTACCGGGTTTTATTGGGATCCATTTATCTGATTTTGCTGCTGTATTTGACAGGCGAGGTTCAATCTGTACCACTTTTTTGCCATTAGCTTTCCATGCACTGTTGGCCTTAAACATACGCACCGGCGAGCCCCATCCATCAATTATTCCACTTCCAAAACTTAATATAAAGTCGGCATTTTCAGCATCAAATCCGGCCTGAGCACTTACCCCCTGCATAAGTTGCAATGTCATCCCGTATGTGTCTTGAATGGAGGGCATAGTCATAAAATTAGGAGAGCCATATGCTGTCAGAAATCTTTTAAAAAGATTAGGTACCGTCCCGCTTTCTGAGTCCACAATAGAGCCAACTGCATGGGATTCTCCGTTTGATCTAATATCAGCAAGTTTTTTTGTAACCTCTGAAATAGCTTCATCCCAGGATATTTTTTCCCACTTTCCTTCGCCTCTTTTCCCCACTCTTTTTAATGGAGTTTTTACTCGCGTGGGACCATAAAGCAACTGAAGACCCGATAAACCCATAAGGCATAAACCGCCATCGTTTATCGGATGTCCTTTCATGCCCTCTATCTTAACAACCCGGTCATCAACTTTGCGCAAAGTAATCCCGCAACCACCGGGGCAGAGCGTGCAGACTGAATTCACTTGACTGTATTCACCATCCGGCGGAACAGGAGTCCACGGCCAATTCTGCGACCATATAGATGAATCATCTATCAGCTTCCATGGTAATGGTGTAATAGCTGTACCAGCGGCACCACCAATTACAAATGACAAGAAACTTCTTCTGCCTATATTCATAGATTCTACCCCTTAAAAATGTGTGGCTCTTAAGCTAATCGGCTTTAAAGTTTATTTACTTATGGCATACAAAACATGCCTCTTTTACTGTCTTAACTCTTGCCTGATTGCCGGTCTGTTTTTCATAAGGTCGCGGGAGCCAGTTTATCGGCCATGGGAGTGTCTCGACATCTGTTTTGATCTCTTTTGTAGCATGGCATTCAGCACAATCATCCATCTTCATGCGCTCCCAAGTATGCTTCCTTAAACCTGATATATTTTTCCCCCATATATCCCGGCTGTAACCTGTAATTCTGTTTTCTTCATAAACTCTAGAATGTTCGGATTCGCCAATGTGCCCGTGGCAGGTGCCGCAATCCATCTCAGCCTTTTTTACATGCGCTGCATGTGAAAAGAATACGCAGTCCGGCTGTCTTGCATATACCAGCCATGGAACCTCTCTTCCATTTGCCACATATTCCTCAACAAACTTTACTTCATTAGGATCCTCTCCCTGGGCATCCTCATGACATTCAACGCACTGCGCAAGTTTTGGAATCCCGGAAAAACTTCCATCCTCACGGAAGAAATGGCAGCTTTCACATCCCTCTTCCACAGCTTCAACATGAAGAATATGGTTAAAATCTATCGGCTGTTTTTTCTGGGAATAGAGAAGCTTTGGGAATATTACCCATCCAAATACAAGAGTTGCAGCAAGTCCTAAAATGAAAAAAAGAATAATTGGTCCAGCAGCCCCATCAGCGGAAACTTCTTTAGCTTTGTCATCTTGTGTGCTCATGAAAACTCCGTCAAGCTTGGTTGATGTTTGAATGCACTGGTAAAGATGTTAAAAGAACAAATAATTCTAATTTCTTTACCTTTAGATTTCATTTTTGTCAAGTAAAATTGATGGTGTTCGAGAAAGTTTTTTCCATCACTGGGCATAACTGTGCAAGCCCGGCAGAAGATTCACGCCGAAATAAGTGAAAAGAACGGCCATAAAACCTATAACGGAAACATAAGCAATTCTTTTACCATGCCAGCCCCGCATCAATCTGGCATGCAATAATGTTGCATAAATAAACCAGGTAATTAAAGACCATGTTTCTTTAGGATCCCACGACCAGTAGCTCCCCCAGGCTGAGTTGGCCCAAACAGCTCCCGTTATTATTCCAATAGACAGAAATAAAAAACCGAATGTTACCATTTGATGTGTCAAATTGTCCAGAAACGCCGGCTTGGGGAAATGTGAAAGCAAATAGCCTTTTCCCTTCTTATCTCCACTCGCCAAAAGATACATCAAGCTTATGCCAAAAGCTATTGCAAAGGCAGCATAACCAAGAAAACATGTCATGACATGAGCAATAAGCCAGTTGCTTTTCAACGCAGGGATTAAAGGCTGTATTTGATCATTTATATTGGGAGAAAGGGAAGCATAAGCTATAGAAAGAAATACAAGGGGCATTGTAAATACCCCTAGTATTCGATTTTTGTAAGTTCGTTCAATTACAAGGTAAATAACTGCTATGGTCCAGGAAAAAAAGACCAGGGATTCATACATATTAGATAATGGCGCATGCCCTATCCCAAGCTTATAAGATTCAACCCATCGCATAATAATGCCGGCAGCATTGCCCATAGCCCCCAATAAAACTGTCCAAGTTGCCAGCAAGCCCGGAAGCTTTTTTTTGAAGATCCATGCAGCGATATATAATATTGCTGCAAACCCGTAAACAAATGTTACAATCGATAACAAATTTGAACTATCCATGATTTATGTCCTTATATTTGGTGTAGCCGTTTACAGTTCACTGTTGTCGGTTCAAAGTTCACAGTTTTTTCAATGAACTATGCAACGATTGAAGCATCTTGGATAGGGGTGCAATATTTATAAACCTTCTGTTTTTTCAACCGTGAACAGTTACCAATGCTTGAATCAGTTTTTAAATTTCTGATGCTATAATTTTGCAAGATTCCGTGAAAAGTTTTTTACTCTAGCCTGCATTCCTAATTTGTTCTTATTTGCGCTGCCTGCCACCATGACTTTAGTTTTACTCCCAATTTTTACAACTTCAATACATAGCCTCTGATGTGACATGAAAAAAGTAACAAAACACCCAATAATCATTACTACGAATCCTGAATAAACTACCAGGACTCCGGGATCACATGTCACCTGAAGCCCGGTATAATATCTATTATCGTAATCAGCTACCGAAAAAATTAAATCTCCTTTTCTCATTTTGTCAAAGCCGGCAAAATTCAAAGGTAGCATTATATTAATGGAATTTCCGTCTTTTCTGTTAAGAATCCCGATAAAAGTTTCACCAAGACTGATACCTTTAAAATTAAATGAATTTCTGTAATCTTTGACGACAAAAGTCCCCACACCCTCAGAAAGTTCAACAGGCTGCCCTATCTTTGTCTTTTTCTTATAGACCATACCAGTTTCCCCGCTCATGATATTCAGCGTAATTTCCTCGGGAGGAAGCATCCCGTAATTTGCCTGGAATAAATTTATTCCCTTATAACGAAGAGGATGATTAACAACAATATCCTTCTGTAAAACAGATCTTCCATCTTCTATAATTGATAAAGTTGAACGGAATTCTTTTGGTGCTCCTGTTTCATAAAAGCTCACGCTGAAATCATCACACCGTATTGCAAAATCTAAATTATGTATTTGTTCGGTCTTTCTTAATCTAATGCTGTTTACTGTTTCACCTTCCTGAATATTAACAAACCCCTCAAATCCAAAGATAGAACCTAACAGTCCACCGAGCAAAAGTAGAATAACGCTTAGATGTACAGAATAAACCCCCAGACGAGTCCAGCGCCCCTTCTCAGCCAAAACACAGAATCCTTTATCTGTCTGCTCCGCCCTGTAATAACCATATTTTTTAGAAGCAGCCTGTTCGTACTTATTTCTCAAGTCTTCAAGTGAACGATTAGATGTGAATTCTTCTTTATTAGAAAGGGTTCTGAATTTTGAAACATTAAATGGCGGGATTTTGACAAATACTATCTTCCATGTTGTAGACAACCTGTTTAAAGAACAAACAATAACATTAATAGTCAGCATAAGAAGCAAAATCTGAAACCACCAGGAATGGTACATATCAAAAATATTTAAAGCTGAAAAAAAATTGTAAAAAAATTCTCCATAATTATGGAAGTAATCCGCAGGGCTTTGATTCTGGGGAATAACTGTTCCAATTATAGAAGTTGCAGCTAATGAGAGCAAAAGAACAACGGTAAGCCTGATAGATGCAAAAAATTTCCATAATTTGCTAAAAAAGTGTACGGGTTCATGCTCTTTCTTCATTATTTATCCTTTTAAGGAACGGGGACAAAATAACTTCCCCAAGTAGGTGCATAGATTTGGGTCAAATTTGTTCGATCTCGAATCACAAAAGTTGATGGAATAGCAGGCTATTTTGATATTTTTGTGATTTGAGATCGGGCAAAGGTGGCCTGAAGCTGTGATGCATAGTTGGGGAAGTTATTTCGT
>DAOUSD010000072.1 GCA_030627405.1 Deltaproteobacteria bacterium | reverse complement strand
GCCTATAGCCACTGTGATGCGCCGGTTGCTCACCGGTTTATGCTGTGAGCTTTAACCTCAGGCATCGCAGACACGGGCACGTGTTTCAGAATCGTTATAAATCTATTTTATGTCAGGAAGATCCATATCTGCTGGAACTGGTTCGGTATATCCATTTAAATCCATTACGGGCAAGAGTGGTATCGGGTTTAAAGGAATTGGATCATTATCCTTACAGCGGTCACAGCAGGCTGGTGGCAAAAATCAAGGATCAATGGCAAGATGTGGATACGGTGCTGGCGTTATTTGGAAAACAGAAATATGCTGCTCGAAAAAAATATAGAGTATTTGTTGAAAAAGGGATATTAGAGGGGAAAAAATCGGAATTGACCGGAGGCGGACTGATCCGAAGTACAGGAGGCTGGGGTGTTCTGAAATCGTTGCGACGTATGAATATCCACTTTAAGAGTGATGAACGGATACTTGGAGACAGCGATTTTGTCGAGAAGGTGCTATGCGATGCGACAGAAAAGATGGAACGCAGGTACCGGCTTGAAGCAATGGGATACGACTTTGACACAATTGTTAAAAGGGTTTCCGAGATATTTAAAATAGCGGTCAAATATATATTATCGCCAGGCAAACAACCGGAACGCGTCATTGCCCGCAGTGTTTTAGCTTATTGGGCTGTCAGAGAATTGGGTATTTCAGGAACCAGGGTAGGAAAGAGATTGGGTCTAAGCCAGTCAGCGGTAAGCAGGGCAGTTCAAAGAGGTGAACAATTGGTTTTAGAACATCGATTATCGCTATACGATACACGAAACGCATAAATTCATGGGCGTCCCCCTGTCTCGCATAAAAAGGCTGATTGGGCTTGCTATTTGACAGAAAAGGAAAGAGGAGGGCTTGGAGCAGCCCTTGAGTTTACCATTATCAATTTTGTTTTCGATGCTGTTGGTATTGAAAAATTGAATTGTGAAGTTATTGAGGGGAATAGTACCGTCGTTAAACTTCACAAGAAGTTTCTGTTCAAAGAAGAGGGGTTTAGAGAATCAAATATTATAAAAAGTGGTAACCGTATTGGAGTTCATTTCCTTGGGTTGACAAAGCACTCATGGGTAACTGGCAGGGAATCACTATACAACAAATACAAAAAAGTCTTTCAGAAGTTTGAAATATCTATTACGTGGAACGATTCAGAAACAAATGCTGAAAAGAGTCCTCTTGATCAAATTGAGGCCGCAAGAGCAAGAAATAATTTGAATTGGATGAGTATCTTAAGAATTGCTCTTGAAAAGTCTCCGAAAAATGCAAAAGAAATTGTCACAGAGATAAAAAAGATAGATCAAGAAATATCCACATTAACCTATAAGTTGATTTCTTAGAGAAAGCCTAATAATGCGTTAATTTAAGGCAATTCAACTGCGCTCTATTGCCGCCAGTGCGCTTTTTCCACGAAAGGAAAGATTATGGAAAAAATTAATATTCCACACTTATCACAATTTACAATTGCTCAAAAACTCAATTTAATGGAGGCTATTTGGGATGCCCTGACTATTGATGAAAAGACACTTGAATCACCGGCTTGGCATGAAGATATCCTCAGAGATAGAAAAAAAGCCTTAGCAGCCGGCAAGATAACCATATCTGACTGGGAAGAAGCTAAAGACAGAATCAGAAAGAATATTTCATGCGAGTAAGAATCCTTGATCCTGCAGAGAAAGATCTTGAAAATGGATACCGTTTCTATGAAAAGCAATCTCCCGGTCTTGGTTCTTACTTCCTTGATTCGCTGTATTCTGATATTGACTCTCTTGCATATTTTGGAGGCATTCACAGTGTAGTTTTCACGTTCCATCGGCTTCTCTCCAAACGGTTTCCATTCGGCGTGTATTATGAAATTGTTGAGGATATGGTCTTGGTAACGGCTGTGCTGGATTGTCGCCGAAATCCAAATTGGATAAGAGAAAGACTGATGAAGGGCTAACCAGGCGCTGGAGATGGACTGGGCAAAGCCGTGCCGCTTTTTGAAAGGCAGTATTTGACCTGTAGTTGTTGCCTTTATCATAGTTTTTCGGTTATCGTTGCCCAGCCACTCAGCTTTACGTTATATTTAAAGGTTTAAAATGGCTAAAATTGGTAGTTTATACATTGGTGGTAAAGAAAAAGACGGTGATGCCTACTTTAGGGGGTACAGCGGGACGCCCATGATTTTATGTGTTTCTCATTTTATTTTTGGTCTTTTGGGGTGGCTTCAGGGACATCAGTTTATAAGTTGACGTGGTAATTGAACTGAAGAACGTAGTTGACCCCAGTTAAATAAAAGCAAACATGATTTCACCCCAGTACCATCTGCCGGAGCTACGGGGCAGGCAGGGCAGGCTATGTTGAATAATTATAAGGATAAAGGACGTAAATGTCAGCACTTTTTGCAATAAAAGGGAAAAAATTAGGAAGAATTTCCGTGTTGGCATATTTATCAAGCAGCATTCTGAACCGTTTTCACGATAGCGATTTGATTGGAAATGAAACGGTCTATCTCAGCCATGTGCAGATGTGCGAACTGTTTGACAAGAATAAACGTACCATTTCGGAGCATATCCGTAATATTTTCAGGGAAGGCGAATTACAGGAAGAACAAGTTGTCTGGAAATTCCGCATAACCGCCGGCGACGGAAAATCCTACTTGGGGGAATAGCTGTTATTAAAAAACAGGTTGACCATATCTTGAAAAAAGATATATCGGTTATTAATGCATAATAATAACCGATAAAATGGATAAATTGCATGAATTTGACACCTGAGCAAATAATTGAAATCTTGATTGAGTCCAACTTCTGGCGGCAGGATCAAAATGTCGGCATTGAACGGACAAATTACCTGAACAGGTTATCAGACCTGGCACAAGAGGGCATGGCTGTAACCATCGTAGGTCCCCGCAGGAGCGGAAAATCGACCATAATGTATCAACTAATCAAGAGGTTGATTGACGGAGGCGTCCCACGGGAAAATACATTACATGTTAATTTCGAAGATCCCCGGTTCTATGGGGAACTGAATCCGCAATTTATGTCGAAGCTTTTCGATGCCTACATGATGATTTTAAGGCCAAAAGGAAAGGTTTATATCTTCCTTGACGAGGTGCAAAACGTCGCCGGCTGGAGAAAGGTTCGTCCGTTTTTTAGTAGATCAGCAAAGGCAGCAATCTATATAACGGGATCTTCATCGAGTCCTCTCAGCAAAGAACTTGGTACGCTTCTCACCGGCCGGCATCTTGATTTGACAATTTATCCGCTCAGTTTTGGCGAATTCCTTTTCTTTAAAGGTATTAAATTGGATAATCAGCTTGACCTGTTGAGCCAAAAGACAAAAATCAGGCGGTTGGTCGGTGAATATATGAGATGGGGAGGTTTTCCGGCCGCTGTTTTGGGGAAGAACAAGCAGGAGATATTGCTTAATTACATGGGCGATATACTGAGCCGTGACATTGTTGAGAGATACAATATCAAGAAGGTTGACAATCTAAAAACACTTTCAAAGTATTATATGACAAACTGTGCCTCTCTTATATCTTTCAACAGCATAAAGGGCTTTATAAATATGCCTGTTGATACTGTTGAAAGATATTCTGAATGCTTAAATAATGCATTCCTGTTTTTCTACCTCAAGAGATTTTCTTATTCTTTGAAAGAGCAGGAAAAGAATCTCCGTAAAGTATTTTGTATTGATAGCGGCTTGAGGAATGCCATATCAATGGGATTCAGTGAGGAGCGGGGCAAGGTGCTGGAAAATATCGTTTTTCTAAAATTTTTGCAAAAAGGGAACGAAGTATATTACTGGAAGGACAAACAGGGCTATGAAGTTGATTTCATTGTCGTTGAAGGAGGGAAGGTAACCGGTGTTTATCAGGTATCATATAGCGTGAGAGAGGCCAGAACCAAGACAAGAGAAACCAATGCTCTGATAAGAGCCCTTATATGTTTTGATCTGAAGGAAGGTACTATAATAACGGAAAATCAAGAGATGGAAGAGACGCTGAAGGGATTTCGAATAAGGTATATGCCTGTATGGAAATTTCTTTTAAGTTGATATCAGACTGTATTCTCCTGATTCGTGAAAATCCCCGATTGCCTGAGGATTTGTGGGAAAGCAGGGGTCGTCGTCAATCAATAAAAACAGGGTTTCCAAACAATTTATGAGTTCCATATGCTTTATGGATTATTGCAGCAGCATTCTGAACCGTTTTCACGATAGCGATTTGCTTGAAAAAGGAAAGTGGTGTGTCTGTTGATTCTGCTTATCTTTTTGGTTCATATGCAAAGCGCAGCAGCAGCAAGTTTAGCGATATAGATGTGGCCGTTATATCATCTGATTTTTCTGATGACCGTTTTGAAGAAGGAATAAAACTGGCCAGGATTGCCGGGCAAATCGATAACCGCATTGAACCGATTCCATTTACGCCAGGCAGTTTTGTTGAAGATGATCCTCTGGTCTGGGAAATAAAAAAGGAAGGCATTCCAATAGATGATGGTCTCGTAAAAAGTCAAAAAACACCTATCTAACTGAAAAAACTTTAAAAACAGTCAAAATACTTCTTGCTTAATCTTCTGCTATATGATACGTAAATCTGAAAATAATCAGAAGGTTAAGGACAAAATCATGATCAAAATGAAAAATCCAAATCAGCTTAACATTTTCGATCCCTGGGATTTTCTTACTCCCAAAAGACGGCAAATGCTTGACGCTGGATGGCCTGGCCTGTTCCGTGAGCACATACTGCCTTCAATTCCTGTCAATGAGGTCGGCAAGCATTTCAACGCCACATTTGGCCGACCGACTAAGGAACTTTATTCCATGCTGGGCGCTCTTATTCTTCAGCAGACGTTCGATCTCACTGACGAAGAAACTATACAACAATATGCCTTTAATATTCAATGGCATTATTCTCTCAATATCAGCGAAGAGACGGATGACGCCAAATACATCTCCTTAAAAACGGTATGGAATAATCGAAACATCGTTGCGCAAAACAATCTTGAGGACGACATTTTCAAAGCTGGCACAGACAAGCTGGCGCAGGTTTTCAACGTTAATATCGATAAACAGCGGATCGACTCTGTCCATATCAAATCCAATATGCGGCGTCTGGGTCGAATCGGCATCTTTTCTGAAAGCATTCATAAATTTTTAGTAAATCTAAAACGTAGCAATCAAGATCAACTTGACGCTATAGATGAAAAAATTGTCGATAGATATCTTTCCAAAAACGGTCTCGGATGCTTTTCCAGAGTCAAACCATCTGAATCGAGAAAAACTCTCACAGAGGTCAGCAAAGACCTGTTTGATCTGGTACAGCAGTTTAAGTGCAACCAAGAAGTGGCGGCCATGTATAGCTACAAACTGCTTGAAAGGGTTCTGAAAGAGCACTGCAATCTTACCGACGATAAAGACAATCCGGTTGAGCTGAAAAAACCGAAAGAAATTGCTTCTGATTCACTTCAAAATCCTTCTGATCCAGATGCAGCTTACAGCGGCCACAAAGGGCAAGGTTACCAGGTTCAAATCATGGAAACTTTCTGTGATGATGAAAAAAAGAAAGAAGAAACTCTTAACCTGATCACCCATGTAGAAGTTGAACCTGCTCATAACAGTGATGCCAATGCTCTTATCCCGGCAATTGAGTCAACAGAAAGACAGAATCTGAAACCAAAAGAGCTAACAGCCGATACCCTTTACGGCAGTGATGACAACTGTGAACGTGCAAAAGAACATGACGTAGAGCTGATTGCTCCGACCATGGGTTCTGTCGAGGAAGACAAGTTAAGCCTTGCTGATTTTCAATTTTCTGAAAAAGGCGAAGTTGTTGCCTGCCCCCAGGGAAACGCCCCTGCAAAAGTTAAAAAGAGAAAAAGAGTCAGCATTGGATTTGCTTCACATGATTGCCAGAATTGTCCTGAACTATCGAGATGCCCTGTTAAGAAGGGGGGGAAATATTACTACCTCCGGTTTACTGATAAAGAGATGCGCATCGCAAAGCGCAGAATATATGAGCAGTCAGACAAGTTCAAAGATCGTTACAGGTGGCGTGCAGGTGTCGAAGCCACCATGTCTGAATATGACAGGCGAACGGGCGTCAAACATCTTCGAGTGCGGGGTCTGAAAGCAGTGAGGTTTTGTGCAACCTTAAAGGCTTTGGGAGTGAACATCTTCAGGGCTGCTGCCGTCAGACTATCGAGAATGATGCCGGTAGAATGCCTCTGTGAGGCATAAAGCCCTCCGGGGCTCTATTTTCATTTGTCAAAGAGCATTTTGTGACGACTTGGCGTCACCTTAAATATATCTTTAACCAATTTGCGGATAATTATGAGCATAAGCTCATATCATTACGGTAATTAATTCTGACTTTTTACGAGTGCATCAATAGATGACATCGGAATATAATCAGGGAGGAAAGTTCAGAAGGTTCAAAGAATATTGATGAATAAATATGATGTATTGAAGCGAGTTGAGCTTCCTGCTGCAATAACTAACGAAGATATTGGCGTCTTTATCGATTTTCTGTGTAAAATATCCAGGCACCAAAATATATATTTTCTCTGGCGCCCTTTTTTACCAGATCCATTTGATGATCATATTTTGGAAGTGGCCGTGGCTTCTCAGTGCGATGCTATTGTTGCTTATAATAAGCGCGATTTTCAAGGAGCAGATAAATTTGGCTTGCGAGTTCTTGACTCACGAGAACTTCTTGCCGAGATAGGAGAAATATAATGAGTACATTAAGTTTGCGATTACCAAACTCTCTCCATGAACAAATACGCCAACTGTCTAAACAGGAGGGGGTATCTATTAACCAATTTATCGCTTCAGCCGCGGCTGAAAAAATGGCCTCGTTATTGACTGAAGCCTATTTGGAAAAAAGGGGTCGGAGAGCAAATCGAAAAAAATTTCAGAAAGTGTTAAATAAGGTACCTGATATTGAACCAGAGAATTATGACAAATTGCACTTCTCTTAAAGCTTTGCCCATCGGGATAGGGATGCAAGCGAAAGCCTGGTAAATTCATATCGTTAATGCTGGCTGCAGTATCCAGGGCGGTCAGGCGCATTCGGAGCTTTTGCTTGTGATAAGGCTGAATCCCCGCAAGACTGCCTGTATCGAAAAACTTTTGCAGGCCTTTGTGTTTGAATGTTTTGATCACGCTATTTATTATACTGCATATTGCGCAATACGCAACATCTTTTTTGCAAGATATTCAATTGATTCGAT
>DAOUSD010000157.1 GCA_030627405.1 Deltaproteobacteria bacterium | reverse complement strand
TCTTCAGGTGGAATGGGATATAGCTCATAAAGCTGAACCCAGGTATCTTTCTTAAAGAATGTTTTACCTGCAGGAATAAAAAACAGGCTTCTTTCTTTAATACATCCGACCTTTGCAGGTTTGTCCTTCTGTTGGGAGGTGGCTTTTACAAAAAGATAGGGTTCTTTTTTAGCGGGTGAGTTTAATAAGATGAGGTATTTTTTGCCGATAAAACCATTATGGAAAACCAACTGGCTGTGGTGATAGATGGCTCCGCGTGCCTGCAATTAACCCGCTCCGAATAATTTATGCACTTCTGATATTTCTTCCATTCGTTCCTTGGCTTCATTAAAAGGCAGACTTACTATATCACCATCAACCGCAAGCATATAGTCTATCTTTTGGAATTCTCCTTTTTCTTTTAAGGTTCTGTCCCATGGTTCATTTTTTAAATGGGCAGCCTCAATCATTAAATCAGCCTTAGCATCTTTAAAGATAAAAGATATTTTTTCTAAAAGTTCTATTTCTTTTTTAGAAAAGTAATCCGCATTAAATTGTTTTTGGGGATTAATCTGTTGAAATTCTTTATCTGCATGGAGTTCTTGTATGGAGATTTTCATATCAGGCTTCATATTACCTGAAAGCTCTTCAAATAAATCTTTTGGTACAGGCCCCATCTTCCATGCAAAATAATCCTGTTTTGTAACAGATTTGCCTGTCTGTTTAAAATGAAGGAAGTCTAAAAAATAAAGTAATTTCAAGAGTTTGGTTTTCCCACAATATTTTGTGTTTTTGGCAAAATAAATTATTGCATTTATCAATTTTTCTCTATGGTATGTAATTATCATATTAATATATATCGGTTGTTATGAAACATAAGTCAAGAAAAGACGAAACTAAAGGAGTGTAACCAAAATAGAACATTCTTTTGATGTAGTGGCATACGCTATAGATTCTCTTAAAATCAAATACAAGAGTCGAAGTCAAGAAGCAGGAATCAAGAGTATTTATGTAAAGTCAGATAGTGGAAATTATGGGTTAGCTAATGGAAAAACGGGGCTCTTGAATCTGCTGACTACGGCAGATTGGACATTTTCCGGGTTTATTCAGTCGTTCCCTCTTTTTGAACCTGAATCCGCATTTTTTACATTCAGCAGGGGCTATCATCAGGCGCTCTTTGCTTTTGCGAACTGCCATCCGGATATGCCCGAGATGATCAACAACCTCTTTTTCAGAAATCCCGACTTCTGCGGATATCTCGCGCGCTGACAGGGTTCGCCCTGTAAGAACAGAAATTATTTCCTGACGGAACGTTTCACGCTTTTCTTGCGGAACAAAAAGTTTCTTAAGTTTAATTTTCATTTAAGATCAGCTATTTTTTATCCTTCAGCAAAGCATCGAGACCAGCGAACGGCCTGTGGGTAGAAGGCGGCTCTTGCTCGCCACCCGGTGTTCCCTCGCCATACCATTCCGCTACCTGGTCCCGCGAGTGCTCATTGTCGTGACAGTAGAGGCACAGCAATTCCCAGTTGCTGCCGTCAGGCGGATTGTTATCGTGGTTGTGATCTTTGTGATGGACTGTGAGCTCTCGAACCCTCTTGCCTGTGAATTCGCGTCCGCATCGCGCACAGAGCCACGGGAAAAGCTTCAGAGCTCGCTCCCGATAGGTTTTTTCCCGAAGCTCCCGGTCACGCCGAGCCTCGGCAACGATCTGATCCGCCCTGTCGGTCTTCTTCTGTGACATGTGCCTCCAACAGCTCTTACCCGCTGAGTTAATCAACAGGCGTTAGAAATATGAATACAAAGAAGCAATCCCTTTTTTAGATATACTGTTGCGGTATCATCTATCAATATGTTGCTGATTCCCCTTGTAGCACCGAATCGCAATACATCATTTTCCAGAGGATATTCCAGACCCCGCAGGGTAACGCCGTAAGCATCCTGACCAAGAGGGGCTATCGAAAGTATGTCTCCTTTTTTTCCTTTAAAGGTGAGTTTGCCATTCCCCCTTAACAAAATAATCTCCTGATGCCCATCAATTAACCGAATTGTAACTTTGGAAAACTCCGGTGAGGCTGAAAGCAATAAATTAGCTATTGTCATATCCCAGCGTGCACCCAGCGCTCCCAGCAAAAGAATTTCATCAGAGCCAAGCTCGAGAGCTTTGTGTAAAGCCAGCTCAAGGTCGGTCTGATCTTTATTGATTGGATAGCTTATGATTTCCGTTCCCGATGTTTGCAAAGACTTTAAATAATCGGGTTCCAAAGAATCCAGATCTCCTATAACTATAGAAGGTTTTATCCCCAGCGCCAGGCAGTGAGTCATACCGCCATCAGCGGCAATTATCAAATCATCAGGAAGTATGATATCGTGAACATCCTGGAGATTATTCAAAACTCCATTTGCAAATATTACAGTCCGCAAAATAATTCCTCAGCGTAAGAGCCTGTTTGAAAACAGACTCTAATCCCTTAAAAATATTTGATGATATTCTTCTTCTTTAAGATGTTTTTTCAAAATTCCAAGAATATAATCCAGTATTCCGCTGATATCATCATCGCTCAGCCTTTTAACCAGAATCCGCATCATCTCATCATCTGTGAACTTCTGAAGATATGCGATCAACGACTTCTCATCAGTTTCACGGTCCAGACCAAATACTATATTTTCTTTATCATAATTATTTACAAAATTATGTGTGTGTTTTGACATAAATAGCCCTATCCATCAGAGACTTACAAACTCAAAAAGCAAGTTGTCAACAACCTGAGAAAGCGGGCACTTAAATTTAAAACGGCTGACTGTTTGAGCGTATTAGTGAGCTTTAAGAAAAAAGAGACGCTTTTGTATATCCTTGTTAAGGATATGAATTCAAGTCATAAGGATCAATTTTTTTAAGCAATATGAATGCTCTTTTTCTTTAGGCTCACTTATGCGCGAGTTTCAGACGTTCTTAAATTTAAGTGCCCGCTGCCTCAGGTTAATTTCATAATGAGTTTGTAAATTTCTGATATCACAATTTCTCAAGCAACTCACAAAACAGCCTTACCCCAAAGCCTGTACCGCCGACCCCGCAGTATGCATTTGCCTTTTTCATATAAGAAGGGCCTGCTATATCAATATGAGCCCATCTTGTATCTCCGACAAACTCCGACAGAAATAAAGCTGCTGTGATTGCACCGCCCCATCGTGAACCGGCAATGTTTTTAAGATCAGCAAAATCGCTTTTAAGATCTTCTTTATAATCATCCGGCAGAGGCATATGCCAGCAACGCTCATGGGTCTTTTCACCTGAGCTGATAATAGATTGAGCTAATTTATCGTCAGAAGAAAATACTCCCGCTATCTTCTCTCCAAGTGCAACCACACATGCCCCTGTCAATGTGGCTATATCTATAAGAATTTGAGGTTTATACTGCTTAACCACATAAGAAATAGCATCAATCAATATAAGTCTGCCTTCAGCGTCTGTATTTAATATCTCCACGGTTTTGCCCGAATAACTTTTTACTATGTCTCCCGGACGTGAAGCATTACCTGACGGCATATTTTCAACCACAGGAATAACTCCAACAACTCTAATTTTAGGCTTGAGTTTAGCCAAGGCAATAAGGGTTGCCGCAACTGCAGCAGCTCCTGACATATCGCACTTCATCTCCTCAAGACTTCCTGTTGGTTTTAAATTTATACCCCCGGAATCAAACGTTACACCTTTACCGACAAGGGCAACCGTCTTTTTTGCACCCTTTGGATTATATTCAAGAACAATCATTCTCGGCTTGCTCTCACTGCCTGCAGCTACTGCCAGGATTGCTCCGAACTTCTTCCTTTTCAGTTCTTTTTCATCAAATATTCTTACTTCCAAACTTTCTTTTTTAGCAGCGTCAGCAATTATTTTTGTGAATTGTTCGGGTTTTTTATCGTTAGAAGGCGTATTAATCAGATCCCTGGCGAAGATAGTACCTTCGCAAATAGTGGTAATGCTCTTCAATATTTTGCCGGAACTTTCAGCCACATCGGATTTCACCAGAAAAGAGATCTTCTTAAGCGAACTATGTTTTTTCTCCTCCTTATATTTATCAAAGAGATGATTTCCAAGGTAAGCTCCTTCAATTATAGCCTCAAGAGGTAACAGCATCTCCATTTTGATTTTTTTTGCCGAAGGTGAAGCTATCAACACTTCCGGCAGGTCCATATTAATACATTTTTTTACTGCCTTGCCTGCAAAAGCTCGTAAAGATTCTGCATTTAATTTTTTCAGCTTGCCAAGCCCCATAAAAATTACTCTGTCCGCTTTAACCTCCGGCGGAGTGTAAAAAATAACCTCCTCGTCCTTGTCCCCCTTGAACTCCTTGAGTTTTTTCGCTTTTGCAATCAGCGAAGATACTGTTTTGTCATCATGTATATCTCTGTCCTCACAGACAGGTATAATTAGAGTTTCAGTTTTTACTTTCTTCAGGTCAATTGATTTTAATGATAGCACGTTTCACTTCTCCTTTTCTTTATTTGTAGCATTACGAAACAAACCAGCCGCAAGATGAGCTTCGGGTGTGATACGTGAGTTTTTCATGGTTTGAATGTATTATACCTGAAGCGGATATATTTTCAAAAAGTGTTGCCAATTCATGGCCTGATATGCTGCCATAGCCTAATTGCATATTACGCTGATGCAAGGTTTTTCAGATATGATATTTTCTCCCACGAAAAGTCTTCAAACCAGCAGGGAAATATCGCATTATTCGTAAACACAGGGTCAGCTTCAAGATCATAACTGGAAGAAGCAACAGCCCTGTCCCATAAAGCAGTATGGGGGACAGGGGAATAATGTGCAAGCACAGGTGTTATACCATTTCTTTTTACCTCTTTTATAGACTCTTCTACAGAACTTATTGTCTGCCCCGGCAGACCTGTCAGCAGATACGCTCCCACCTGATTTTTCTGGAAACCAGCTTTATTCAGGCAAAAAACAGCTTGTTTAAATTCATTTGCAGTCACTTTACTGTCAAGTTCTTTTCTATTTTCAAATATAGCTGTTTCCAGACCAAGCCGAATGGTTTTGAAACCGGCCCTGAACATCAAACCGGCTGTCTTCTCTGAAATCTCACGAATATGAACCGCGTTTGGTGTATGAAAGCGTACATTAAGATTTTCTTTAATCAAACCTTCAAATAATACAACTGCATGCCTTTCCGCATCAACAAGAAGAGCGTCATCATAGAATACAAAATCTTTTACACCATACTTAAAATGCCAGTACTTTATCTCCTCAATAAGAGAAAGC
>DAOUSD010000264.1 GCA_030627405.1 Deltaproteobacteria bacterium | reverse complement strand
TCAGGTGCCTGCGGACATGAAAGATGATGTTTACAAGGCCGAATTCGACATGAAAGTATCCGGGGAAAAACTAAAGCTGGCAAAACTTAAAAACAAGCTGGCCGTTAATCAAGAAAATTACTCGGATAGCGAAGTGGATCTTGCTAAAAAGCTCTACGAAAAAGCTGAGATAACATTAGAAATTCAAAAACTTGAAGCAATAATGAAGTCGGGTCTTGGTGAAAAGAAAGATAACATCAAAGCCCTGGCAAATCTGAAAAGTAAAAAGCTCCGAACTGAGGCTGACAGAATCAAAATCGAAGCAGAGTTGGAAACTACTAAACTTGTAATCGACGACCTTCTTAAACAAATAGAAGCCCGGGAAGAAATGATCAAGGATATGAATATGGAGGAGGAGGAATCAGTTGAGAGTAGCATAACGGAACCAATTGAAACGGGCAATCAAGAACAGGAGATAGAGCAGGAAATAGAGCAGGAGATAGAGCAGGAGATAGAGCAGGAGATAGGGCAGGAAATAGAACAGGAACTCTAAACTTTTCAACCAATCAAAGATGTCCTTTTTAGGAGCAGCCAAAAAACTACCGGCTCTTCTTGACAGTGCATCCTTCGCTCCATTAAATTTTCGCTTTAGGGCTCGCTAAAAAATAATTTGGAAGAATTTGCGCTCAAATTTGCCGTAGATTTAATCGATCTGATTGAGCAAAACCGCAGGAATAGCGGGCTATTTCGAGGCCAATTTTACTAAGGTGTGAATGAAGATCGATTAAAGATATGGTGAAGTTGGAATGCAAAAATGCCAAGTTATTTTTGACCGAGCCATAGTACAGGGCGCAATCATTGGGGTCAAAAGTAGATGTTCCAAACATCCACTTATTGGCGTTTAATAATGCATGAGAAGTTACTTTTTAACCGGAGGCAACCATGAAACCAAGAAAGATAACAGACCAAATTTACTGGATGGGCTCTGTTGATTGGGACAGGCGTCTATTTGACTCGCTTATACCACTTCCTGATGGAACAAGCTATAATGCCTATCTTGTTAAAGGAAGTGACAAAACCGCTTTGGTGGACACAGTAGATCCAGCCATGGCCAATGAGCTGCTATCCCAGCTTGAAGGCGTCGATAAAATCGATTACATAATCTCAAATCATGCCGAACAAGACCATTCAGGCTCTATCCCCCACGTTCTTTCTAAATTCCCTGAAGCAAAGATTGTCACGACCACCAAGGCAAAGGGAATGCTTATGGAACTTCTGCGTATACCTGAGAAATTTTTTATCGCTATTGAAGATGGCGGATTTCTCTCTCTTGGTGATAAAACATTAAAGTTTATATATACACCCTGGGTCCACTGGCCTGAAACTATGGTCACATACCTGCAGGAAGATAAAATCCTGTTTAGCTGTGATTTCTTTGGTTCTCACATTGCAACCAGCAATCTCTACGTTACCGACGAAGGTCGAGTGTATGAAGCGGCCAAACGTTACTACGCCGAGATCATGATGCCCTTTCGAAAAATAATAGCGAAGAACCTCAAAAAGCTCGAATCTTACGATATAGAAATGATAGCTCCCAGTCACGGGCCTATCTATCCCCGCCCTTCATTCATCATCGATGCCTACCGTGACTGGATCTTTAATTCACCAAAAAATACAGTGGTTTTGCCTTATGTGTCTATGCACAAAAGTACAAAGCTGATGGTCGATCATTTTGTTGCGGCCCTTGTTGAGAGAGGTGTAGGTGTAGAGCAGTTCAATCTTGTTGTAACCGACATTGGTAAACTTGCCATAAGCCTGGTTGATGCATGTACAATCATTATCGGCACCCC
This sequence comes from Deltaproteobacteria bacterium, assembly GCA_030627405.1. Lineage (GTDB taxonomy): Bacteria > Desulfobacterota > Desulfobacteria > Desulfobacterales > ETH-SRB1 > B13-G4. The sequence goes on along the minus strand of DAOUSD010000264.1, from coordinate 1,948 downwards.
AACGGTTCTCGCAGGCCCTCATCCTCTGGCAATTTATGCTGCGTTTCTATCAAACATGCTACGGCCCAAGGCTAAGTTTCTTTCGATTATCGGCTCATACGGCTGGGGTGGCAAGACAATAGAAGTATTAGCTGGAATGATACCTAATCTCAAGGTAGAGATTATTGACCCGGTACTTTCAAAAGGATTGCCCAATGAGAGTGATTTCAAAGCCATTGAACATCTGGCGGAAATTATCTCCATAAAACATAAAGAGCTTAATACCTAAATTGAGCGATTTTTTGCGAAGAAATGTGCCAAGATTTTGATGTAGTCCAGCGGGATGAAAAGCGCAGGCATACCAATGGATATGGCTAAGATCAAAAATAGCTGATATAGTAAATAAACTTTCCGATTTTGTAAAAAACGACTTATTCTACAGTCTCGTTGGGGCTAAGGGCTCGCTAAAAAATAACTTCACATTTTGATGCGCCGATCCATCCCGCATAACTGCGTTGCCTGTCGGTTAAAGAAACGGCGGTATAGACTCTCCTTTAATTAAGTCCTCGTAATCTTGGCGTTCCCTAATAATATGGAACTGATCATCCCTTACCATAACCTCGGCCACCTTAAGCCTTGAGCAATAGTTGGATGACATGACAAATCCGTAAGCACCGGCACTCATCACCGCAAGAAGATCACCCTGCCTGAAATCGGCAATTCTTCGGTCAACAGCTAAAAAATCCCCTGATTCACAAACAGGCCCCACAACATCCGCAATTATTTGTTCGCCCTCAAGCTCAACAACAGGCATAATGGCATGAAATGCGTCGTACAGACTAGGCCTGACCAGATCATTCATTCCTGCATCAACTATAACGAATTCCTTTGCCTTTCCCTGCTTTCTGTAAAGAACCTCAGCAACAAGTATTCCTGCATTCCCTGCAATAACCCTGCCCGGCTCCAGAATAAGTTTTACGTGCATATCCTCAATTGCCTGCATAATTGATGCGGCATACTCACCGGGATGCGGAGGTGATTCATCATTATAGGTTATTCCGAGGCCCCCACCCATATCAACATATTTGATACCGATATTGAGTCCCCTGAGTTCGTTTATCAGGGTTTTTATACTATTAAGGGCGTCTTTAAAAGGTTCTGCTTCTGTAATCTGCGATCCTATGTGGCAGTCAATACCAATAATATCAATATTCTTAAGCCCGCCGGCAATCTTATAGCAGTCAATTGCAGCTTCTGCGTTAATTCCAAACTTGTTTTTCTTAAGTCCGGTTGAAATATAAGGATGGGTCTTCGGGTCAACATCAGGATTGACTCTAATGGCAACAGGAGCTTTCTTTTTTAATAAGCCCGCTCTATCGTTTATAAGCTCAAGTTCTTCAAGAGACTCGATATTAAACATAAGTATTCCCGCGCTAAGAGCATAATCAATCTCATCCTTACGCTTTCCGACACCGGAATAAACTATTTTTTCCGGGGGAATACCGGCCTTTAAACCACGATAAAGCTCACCGCCTGAAACAATATCAAGGCCGCTTCCAAGATCTGCAAAAAGTTTTAAAACCGCCAGGCTGGTATTTGCTTTTGCAGAAAAACACACAAGCCTGTCTATACTATCAAAGGCATCATCAAATGTAAGAAAATGACGCTTCAAGGTCGCATGGCTGTATAAATAAAAAGGAGTGCCGACCTTTTCCGCAATCAATTTTATGGGAACATCTTCGCAATACAGCTCATTGTCCCGGTAATTAAAATGATGCATAATCACCCTGTTGAGTAACGGTTTACGGTTGTCGGTTTACAGTTAACGGTTGCTCAAAACATAAAACCGTAAACACTAAACCGTGAACGCTTAGGAACGGGGACGAAATAACTTCCCCAAGTAGGCGCATAGATTTGGGTCAAATTTGTTCGATCTCAAATCACAAAAGTTGATGGAATAGCGGGCTAT
>DAOUSD010000244.1 GCA_030627405.1 Deltaproteobacteria bacterium | reverse complement strand
GCTATTAGTCAAACTATATCAAGATGTTATTAAATAATAACATTTCACCCGATGGGTGATTAATAAATAATTATACAAATGCATATTTCATAAGAGCTAATGGCTAATTGCTAACTGCTAATCGCTTAACTTAGGTAAAATGATACATAACTATTGCCTGTCCGAAAAGTATTTTTTTAATGCCGGCAATAGTTTCATATTAGTGAAAAAACCTCGATTTGATAATAGCATTCAACTGACTATAATTTCAGATGTTTTGAGTTTTCGTCCAGCCACTGATTAATTTTCCTTTACTTTACTTTTAATTTACCCTGATAAACCGAACCTTCCCGCCCCTCAATACTTATATAATCCCCTGATTTTAAAAACACCTGATTAAAGAGGCAGTTTTTTTCTTTTTCATTACATACCAGATTGCCTGAACCGATAACGCATGTTTTCCCTAACCTGTGAGCAACAACTGCCGCATGGGAAGTTAAACCTCCGCGCGCTGTTACAAGACCATCAGCCGCATAAATTTCCCTGATATCATCAGGGACGGTATCTCCTCTAACAAGAATCAAAGATGTTTCCGGTTCAGATTTTTTCCATTTATTAATATCTTCCAGAGTGAAAACTACCCTGCCGTTCATTGCTCCTCCGCTTACCCCGATACCACTGCCCAGATATTTTGCCTTATTTATTTCTTCAGGGTCAAAAGTTAGTACCTTTTTTCTTTCTCTCATTGCCATGTCCCTGGTTTGAAGCAGGTACAAATCTTTTATTGAAGGACCTTCAAAAGTAAACTCTATTTCCTGCGGAGTCCAGCCTTTTTTATAGATTAGTTCATTGGCCAACTCTTTTAAACCCTTATAAATTTTGGGGAAATGCGTTTCAAGTGTTATATCGGTCTCCCTCATTTCTGTTTCCTGCTGGTTAATAGAGATAGGTAAAGTTCTAACAAGTCCTGAAACCACATCTTCTCCCTGGTTTCCAAGGGTAAAGTCACCCCACAATCTCAGGCTGTCGCCGGACCATCTGGGATTGTGTGTAAAGATTACTCCGCTGCCGGATGAATTAGAAAGATTTCCAAAAACCATTTCCTGAACGGTAACGGCAGTACCCCAGTCATCTGATATGCCCATAATTTTACGGTAAGTTTTTGCTTTTGATGAATTCCATGAATCAAAGACTTTTTTGATGGTCAGGTACAATTGCTCTAAAGGATCTTCTATAATATAAATTTTGGCGTCGTTTATAATTTTTTTGTAGGTCAGCGCAATTTCTCTCATCTGTTCGCCGGTAAACTCTCTTTTATAAGGTAATCCCAATCTTTTCTTGAAATCACTTATGATTGCGTCAAACGCGTTTCTTTCAATATCAAATGACATCCCGTAGCACTGAAGAAATCTGCGATAATTGTCCCATGCGAACCAGACATTTCCGGTTTGGGCGGCAATTCCCTCTGCTATTTCTTCATTTATCCCAACATTTAGAAAAGTATCCAGCATGCCGGGCTGAGATATGGAAGAACCGCTTCTAATTGAAAGAAGCAAAGGGTTGGCTGGATCTCCAAAAGATTTGCCGTTGAGCTTTTCCAGAGCAGATATATTTTTAGCGACCTGTTCCCTAAAATTCTGTTTAGCCGGCGGATAGCTGTCAACTATTTCTCTGCAACGAAATACTTCTGTAGTAATTATAAAACCAGGTGGAACAGGCATACCATAATTTTTCATCTTAATTATGTTAAGACCTTTGTTGCCAAGATGAATTATTCCGAAAATCATGTTTTTCTTGTCAACTATGGAGGTCATAGCCCTTTGGGGATCATAGTTAAGCAGCAGGTGAACCTTATCTTTGGGTAGTTTGTTGGATTGTTGGAAGAGGGTGTTTAGTATTCTGGTTAAAAAAATGTCTAGCTGTCTAAGTCCAAGCGCAAGAGATGTTCTATCTCGCAAAAAGATTTCAGATATTCTGTGTTTCAGCTTTTCATGGTCGGCCATGCCTTCCTTTGGGAGGTATTTGGGTAGTATTTGGTCGATTGATATCTGATTTAAAGTTCTTGTTAAATTTTCTTCGTGGATGTTGTTAAAATAGTCATTTATTATATTCTTTACCGCTCCGGCAAATCCTTTAAATATATCGACGTACTGAGTAAAAGTAAATCCTCTTGTTTCAAGTGAATGGGATAGAAATTCTATCTGACGTTCCATTTCAACTGAAGAAATTCCATTTACTTTTAATGCCTTGTCAAACAAAATTAAGCGGTCGTAAATCTGGTAAAATGCGGCTCTTGTTATAAGACTGAGGTCAATATTTTGAATAAGTTCTTCAAAAAGAACGTTCACCAGAGATTCTATTCGAAAAGTAAGACCAAGTGCATCAAATTTCAATTCATGGTAGTATCCATACATTGATGGTATATCCACCGTGATATGTCTTTTTTTATAAATATCTTCTCTGGCTTCATATGACTTATGTGACAGAATCAGATTTTTTAACAATTCAATATAATCAATCAGCATGGAAAGTTTTTTCTTGAGCCTTGGCTCAGCCAGAGCTTTTTTCAGCTTGTCCAAATCCGGGAAGGCTTCGACTTTAAGCCGCGCAATATAATAATCTATTTCAATAAAATCGAGATGGTATTTCCGGTTTAAAAGTTTATAAAAAGATATTGCAAGTTTCAGCCTTTCCAGATCTACTTGCGGCACTTCTTTAATATCTGCAAAAAATTCCTTTATTTTTTCATCTTTGATGGTAATGAGGTCGGCAGGTAAGTTTAAACCTTTTTGCTCAAGTCTTGTCATTGCAAGGTGAAGACCGTCAATATATGGCCCTTTAGTGGTGATTTGGCTATAAATGCTTGGCGGGACAAATGGCTCGAGAAGGCTTTTTTTTCTGGTCTTCCAGAAATTAAGGACAGCTTCCATAAAGCTGATTATCAGGTTGTTGCTTTCAACATGGCTTTGTTTCCGTAGAAAATGGACAAGCACATCTTTTCTGCCGATTATATCGTCGATATCAGTAGAAATGTCTCTCAGTTTTCCTTCAGCGCCAATATCATTAAAATACACCGGAAACAGCCTCATCAACTGTTTGGCAAGATTATATACCGGTTTAATATCGCTATTTAAGAATTTTGTGATATCTCTTGGGAACAGATCGGTATCTTTAATAAATACACCGCTGATAGAAAGATGGATTAGAAGGCAGGAAAGAAGATTCGCCGACCATTTCGGGTTAAGCTCGATCAGCTCTAACCAGGTTCTTATATTACTGATATGAGTGCTGTTGACTTTTACTTGCCAGTCGTTTCCAACGCCTTCTATCATTGGAGATTGAAAGCCAAGATCGATTGTTGAATCAATAAAAAGATTAACCAGATCAATTTCATCTGTTTTGTAGACACCTTTACCCATATTCAGCACGCAGTTCAAAACTACGGCGGGAAACTTGCTTGTTCGAGTTTTTAAAATAGAAAAAGTTTTATCAATAAGTTTGTCTATATTGTAGTACTTCTCATGTTCTATAAGCCAGCTTACAGTTCTGTTTATATCCCTTAAAGCTTCTTCATGTACCATAGACAGGCCTGAAGTATTCATAATATGGAAAAGGAACAAAAGCTTCCATCTATTTCCTTCGCAGGCTTTGATTCCTTTTTGAAGAAGCTTGTGAGGAATTTGCCTGTATATTTCAGCAATTTCTTTGTATCCCTGCATTTGTAGAAGGCTTTTTAAAAGTTCTTCAGAATCAATTTCTTTTTCCCGGGCAATATCATCCAGCTCGAGATTCCATTGTTTAATTTGGTCACGGGATATTCCATTAAAAATTTCTTTTAAATTCAAGTCGTTATCAATCATATCCGTTTCTTTTTCAAACCAGGTCTGAGGGTCTTCCTCACTCAGCCAGTATGAATATGAGTGCTTAAAATATTTTAATAGAAATAGATTGATTGGCTTATAGCTTATATTTGTTTCAGATGAATATGTTAAAAGGTCTTTGGCCAGTTTTTTAATTTGATAGAAACTTTTAATAAAAAGGAAGAAGATTTCATCATTGTAATTCCTGATGTG
>DAOUSD010000309.1 GCA_030627405.1 Deltaproteobacteria bacterium | reverse complement strand
GGCTTGATGATATTATTGGTCCTGCTGTTAGAAATTTTATTAGTTCCTATAAACTTATAGAGACAGTCAGGACTACCAACAGGGAGCTTGATACTTTTGAAGTAGGACTGGAAGATATTGTTGAGAGAAAAAGACCTGAATCATATGCTATCAAAACAGGCAGAGAGAAGATTACAGTGGGAATACTGAAGCAGGCCAAGCCCAAACTTGACAAGTTCGGCATTGAGCTGGTTGATGTTAAGATAAAACGCATTAATTACGTAGAGCAAGTAAGAAGAACCGTTTATTCCCGAATGATTGCGGAACGAAATCAAATTGCAGAAAAATTCCGTTCCGAAGGTCAGGGGGAAGCCCGTAAGATCCTGGGTGAAAAAGAAAGGGATTTAAAGCTGATTACCTCACAAGCATACAAAGTTGCCCAGGAAATAAAAGGAAAAGCTGATGCTGAGGCGACAAAATTATATGCCAAAGCATATGGGTTGGATCCGGAATTCTATTCATTTGTCAAAACGCTTGATGTTTACGGCCAGGCGCTTGATAAAAACAGCTCTCTTGTTCTTTCAACAGACTCAGAGTTCTTTAAGTATCTAAAAGGATATAAAGGATATAAGTGACAGGCCAAAGGGCAAATAATGAAAAATAAAAAGCACCGACTCCTTAAAAAATAATTAAAGCTCGGTGCTTTTTCTAATTTCCATAAGAGACTATGCACACCATTATTTACCTTTCCTTCTCTGATGGCGTGTGCGTGCCAAAAGCTTTCTGTGTTTATGTTTTCTCATTTTTTTTCTTCGTTTTTTAATTACACTGCCCAATAAATCACCTCCGTTACTTATATAATTTTTTACGATAAAAATTTTTACCACTTTTTGTATTTATTTGTCCACAACTTTATTAAAGAACTTTTCAATTATATAAAATGAAAAAACTGCAAACTTTCAACACGGATCAGATAAAAATTGTAAACGAGTCTGTTGAAATAGCCGAAGAACTCGTAAGCAACCATTACAAAATGTCTGCCAGCCAGTGGCTTCACAGGAGGTATGATGTCAAGACTCTTGTCGGCCTTAATCCTGACGAAGTAGTGCATGGCCCTTATGCGCAAATCATTCGTTACAAGGGGCAGCGAAAAGATACTTCCCTTGAATCTTCAACTTACGATTTTTATAAAATATGTCTTCAGGATCATTCTATTCTTGCAATAATTGAGCAATTATCTGAAATGAAACTTTTTTCGTTTACATTATATATTATCATTCATGAATTAATTCATATAGTAAGATTCAGCAAATTTCTCCAAAACTTTGATGCTTCACCTGAAGAAAAGCTGACAGAAGAGGCCCGTGTCCATGAAAAAACACATGAGATTCTTAAGACAATTAGATTTTCGGGTCTTACAGATGTATTAAAATTTTATAATAAATGGCGCATGCCTTTTGATGGTTTGCAAAATTCCTGAAGGTAAAGAAAAAAGCAGGAGGTTACTTCTTGACAACCCCTAAAAAGCGCTTAATATATAAAATTGAATTTGATTTTATTATAAACGACTTTCAATTTTATAGTCAAAATTAAATAATTTGATGCAGGAGTTTTCTAAAGATGCCTATTTACGAATATGAATGTATGAAATGTGGTGAGATTAAAGAAGTAATTCAGAAATTTTCTGACAAACCTCTAATTAAATGCAAGCATTGTTCAGGAAAGCTTCAAAAACTCATTTCACAGAGCACTTTTCATCTTAAAGGGACGGGTTGGTATGTCACTGACTATGCGGACAAATCCAAAAATTCTTGCACTTCTCAAAAAACTAAGGAGAAAAAATCATCTGCAACTACTGATAATTCAAACAAAGCTACCGATAAAACTTCATAATAGGTATTAGCAAAGCCCCTGCCTTTTTTTATATATTATCTTACAAATTCGGGCACTCTGATAAATATGTTATTAATAATTTAATTGAGTTTTGATTTTTTTTGGAGATTAATTGCTGTTAGCCCACATATGGAATAAAGGTTCACAGTTTACGGCTGTTCAAAACAGAAAACCGTGAACCGCTGACCTTTACAACCATTTTTACTTATTCATGATTGTTACAGAAATAATTTAGTCATAAATAAAAGGAGAATTTACAAAATGAAACTTAGACCATTACAGGACCGAATTTTAGTAAAGCGTGTAGAAGAAGAAAGTACGACAAGGGGAGGAATCATTATTCCTGATACAGCTAAGGAAAAACCCGCAGAGGGAGTGGTTACAGCCGTTGGTATCGGCAAGGTAGGCGAAGACGGCAAAAGGATTGCTTTAGAGATAAAAAAGGGCGATAAGATTTTATTCAGCAAATATGGCGGAACCGAAGTTAAAATTGAAGGCGAGGAATATCTGATCATGCGTGAAGACGATGTTCTTGGTATAATTGAATAATTAAATTATAAATATTGGAGGATAGATAAAATGCCTAAAATAATAAAATATAACATGAAAGCCCGTGAAGCTATGCTTAACGGTGTTAAAACTCTTTCTGATGCGGTTGTCGTTACCCTTGGCCCAAAAGGAAGAAATGTTGTTATTGATAAATCCTGGGGGTCTCCCACAGTTACAAAAGACGGAGTAACTGTAGCCAAAGAGATTGAACTTGAAGATAAGTTTGAAAACATGGGCGCCCAGATGGTAAAAGAGGTTGCCAGCAAGACAAGCGACATGGCTGGTGACGGCACAACGACCGCTACAGTTCTTGCCAGATCCATTTATGAAGAAGGACAGAAACTTGTTGCCGCCGGAAACAATCCTATGGCTATAAAACGCGGTGTTGATAAAGCCATTGAGGTTACTATCAAGGAACTTCACAGGATTAGCAAGCCGACCAAAGAGCAGCGTGAAATAGCACAAGTAGGCACAATATCTGCAAACAATGATGAAACCATAGGCAATATCATTGCCGAGGCCATGAACAAGGTTGGTAAAGAAGGCGTAATTACCGTTGAAGAAGCCAAGACCATGGAGACCACTCTTGAAGTTGTTGAAGGTATGCAG
>DAOUSD010000232.1 GCA_030627405.1 Deltaproteobacteria bacterium | reverse complement strand
CGCACAATAAAAAAATTAAATTTCTTGGTAATGAAGTTGAATTCACTTCGAAACACATCAATAACACATGAAATACCTCAGCGATATATGGCAAACATAGTAGAACATCTCGGTTCAAAGCGTTAATAATCTTGTAAACCGTTACCAAAATCGGTAACCATTCACGGCTTGAAACTTGAACGGTTACCAAAATCGTTTATATATGGATTTTATTATTACTTATGTTTTTTAAGAAAAAGAAAAAAAATGAGGACAGCATCTTTAAAGGAGTTATGACAGCCTACCTTATTGTTGTACTCCATGTTCTTTTAATTGCAGGTGTAGGACTATTGGTAATTTTTTTCCAAGGCATTATCAATTATATGCCATGGATACTTCTTGGAGGTTCAGCCCTTGTCATTGCTTCTGTTTACCTCTTTTACCGGCGCATTAAAAAACAAGGAATGACTCTTTGCGAAACTCTCAATTCTCCTATGTTTCACGGCAGAGCAGTCGAGGTGAGCTTATTGGGAGGCCTGGCATCTGTTAAGGTCGGCGCCGCCGGTGGTGCGCCGGCACTGGAAAATAATTCATCAACTCAATATCTGCAACTGGAAGACCCTGCTTCCGTTCGCCTGAAAGAACTCACCGAACTTGCTAATTTACTTGAAAAGAATCTTATTACACTTGATGAATACAATGAATTCAAACAGCAAATCCTAAAGACTTCAGGCAACACCGATTTGAAACTCGTTAAATCTATTTAAGATACAGGTTCACGGTTCAGGGTTCACGGCTCAAGGTTAGAAAGCGATGAAATCAAATCTCTCTTTTGCATTAGTTTTAACCTTGAACGTGAACAATTACTAAATATGATGATATCAATGCAACCCTGAACCCTAAACCATTAGTTATTATTATGTTATGAAAAAGCTAACGATTGCCCTTCTATCCGGCGGCGTATCTTCTGAACGAGAGGTCTCTCTGAAAAGCGGCGACCAGGTCTATGAAGCGCTTGACAAGGAAAAATACAATGTCATCCGTTACGATCCTAAAACAGAAATAAACCGTCTGGTTGCAGATGCACCTGAGATTGATGCCGGCCTTATTATACTTCACGGACCTTTCGGAGAAGACGGGACGGTGCAGGGACTTCTTGATCTGCTTGGCATCCCATATCAGGGAACCGGAGTCCTTGGCAGTGCTCTTGCAATGAACAAAATTGCTGCAAAAAAACTTTATGAAAAAAACGGGCTGCCCGTACCGCCTTATATTGCTATTAATCGTGGTGAAGAAATTGATCCTGAAAAGATTGCTGATCAGCTTGGACTGCCCCTGGTAGTTAAGCCGGTTCAAGGCGGTTCAAGTATCGGCATGTCTATTGTAAAATCAACAGAAGCCCTGAAACATGCCGTTGATATTGCTTTTGAACAGGATAATTCGATCCTGATCGAAACATATATTAAAGGCATAGAAATTACAGGAAGCGTTATAGGTAACGAAAAACTGGAAGCCCTTCCTGTTGTTGAAATTATTCCCGGCAAAGGGCATGATTTTTTTGACTACGAGGCAAAATATACCGCTGGTTTAACCCGGGAAATATGTCCCGCCCGCATTAATAAAGATCTTACGAAAAAAGCTCAGGAATATGCGCAGACTGCCCATTCGGCTCTATTCTGTAAAGGCTATAGTAGAACTGATATGATTCTAAAAAATAACGATATATATGTACTCGAAACTAATACAATTCCAGGCATGACTCCAACAAGTCTTTTACCTCTTGCTGCAGCAACCGCCGGTATTTCATTTGCTCAGCTTCTTGACAAACTGATTGAACTTAGCATTTCCTAAGGAAATTCATGATCATAAAAGGCAACAGAGAATTAAAAAATCATTATCATGAACTCTGCTCAGGAGATATATGCATAGGAACAATATCCTCAAGGCATATGAAATCATTTATGCTGATCGATCTTCTTGAACGAAATATAAACTGCCTGCCGTCTCCGCTCTCACAAATTCTAAATAGTTCCAAGGCTGCACAGGCTTTAATTTTAAAAGACTGGATGCTTCCGCATACATGCGTTATTACAAAGCGGACAGAATTGATTGAAACCATAAATACATACAATAAAAACGGCATAGGTACGGTAGTAACCAAAGAAGACCACACGCACTGTGGATATGGAATCAGGAGATGGGACACAATTGAAACTTTATACAGCTTCATGTCCCAGTCGAAATCTTCTTATCCTTTTGTAGTCCAGCCTTTTATGGAAAATTTTACTGATCTAAGGGTAATTATTGTGGGAGATTATACTGAGGCATATACCAGGCATAATCCTGATAACTTTAGAATGAATATCGCAGCCGGGGGAAAAAGTCATCCGCACATGCTGAAAAAGGAAGAAAAGGACTTCTGCTATGATATTTTGAAACGCAGCAGGTTTCCCTTTGCTCATATCGATATTATGATTACTGAAAATGGCAGCCGTTACCTTACGGAAATAGCCTTAAACGGCGGCATTAAGGGAGCAAGTATAAGCAGAAAAGAACTTGACAAGAAAAAACAGGAGCTTCTGGAAAAACTGACAGAAAACCTAATGAAAAATTGAAAAAAAGTAAAATTCACCACGTATTTTCACGGAATTACACCGAACTATCAATAGACCTACTCTCAAGCGAGTTGTTTTGAAATAATTGATCAATTGAGCTTCATTCTGATTTGTTATCTTTTTTATGGCCTTGTTTTCTACCAGGAGATCGGCTCGGTTATAATAACTTACTCATTGTTTTATAATTTTCAGTGAAACTCCGTGTCGTTCCGTGGTAAATTATTACAAAAAAAGGAGATTTTTATGAAAGTCCTGGTAATCGGCGGTGGCGGCAGGGAACATGCCCTTGTCTGGAAAATTGCTCAAAGTCCAAAAGTAAAAAAAATATATTGTGCGCCGGGAAATGCAGGAATCGCTGACCTGGCAACCTGTTTGCCGATCAATTCCGGAAATATCAACAAACTCCTTGAATTTGCCAAAAAAGAAAAAATAGATCTGACCATAGTAGGACCTGAAGATCCTTTATGTAACGGCATTGTTGATATTTTTGAAAAAGAGGGTTTAAAAGTATTCGGCGCAAATCAAAAAGCTGTGGAAATAGAATCCAGCAAATCCTTTGCAAAAGACTTAATGAATAAATACGGGATTAATACTGCTGCCGGCAAAACATTTACCAGTTATAAAAAAGCGGAGGACTATATACGCAAAACAGGTGCTCCTGTTGTTGTAAAAGCAGATGGGCTTGCAGCCGGCAAAGGAGTAATTGTCTGCGAAACCGTTTCAAAAGCAATTGATGCTCTTAAACTTATAATAAAAAAGCGGGTTTTCGGTGACGCCGGGAATAAGGTTGTCGTTGAAGAATGCCTTACCGGTGAAGAGACTTCTTTCCTTGCCTTTACAGACGGCAAAAATCTACTTCCCCTTCCCTCCTCACAAGACCACAAAGCAATATACGACAATGACCAGGGTCCGAATACAGGAGGAATGGGCGCATATTCTTCCGCTCCAATAATAGACCGGTATATGCATAAAAAAATTATGGAAGAAGTTATGATGCCGACTATCCGGGCAATGGCAAGTGAAGGCCGGCCTTACAAAGGTGTATTGTATGCCGGACTTATGATAGATAAAGACCGGATAAAGGTTCTTGAATTCAATGCACGTTTTGGAGATCCTGAGGCTCAACCTCTTTTAATGCGGATTAAAAACGACATTGTTCCGATAATGGAGGCAACAATTGAAGGAACGCTGGATAAATGTAAACTTGAAATTGACGACAGAGCGGCGGTCTGTGTGGTTATGGCATCCAAAGGATATCCTGGTTCATACAAAAAAGGCATACCGATTTCAGGGCTTAAAGACGTAAAAAAAATGAAAGATGTTGTCGTTTTTCATGCAGGCACTGATAAAAAAGGAAAAACAATAGTTACAAACGGAGGCCGTGTCCTGGGAGTTACTGCTTTAGGGAATTCCGTCAAAAAAGCCATATCAAAGGCGTATTCGGCTGTTTCCAAAATAACATGGGACGGAGTATATTATCGCAAAGATATTGGACAAAAGGCATTAAAAAGAATAGAACAACCTCCGAAAGTAGGAATTGTGATGGG
>DAOUSD010000082.1 GCA_030627405.1 Deltaproteobacteria bacterium | reverse complement strand
GGATGAAACATATAGAGAACTTAATCAACAGGTCAATGAGGTAAAGAGGATGTTGAACAGTTTTATCCAAAAGCTAACCGCTAATGGCTAAAAGCTAACCGCACAGGTCGAAAAATAGTGTAGTTTTTCAACGCAAAAGCGGGGAAACATATTCAACCTTTAAACTTATTCCATGCATAGGGATATGTTATTCGAATTGCATGTCGAGAAAATCAGCAACGGGAAACTGAGTATTATAGTTTCAAATTCTGTGTTATGGGTTGATGAAGTTTTTAAGCTTGTTAAGAGAATTGATGGAGTTTCTATGTAAATTTACAAACAGAAAACATGAGCAAAAGGAGAGAATTAAATATGAAAAAGTATCAAATTGTAATGTGTTTGGTTTTGTGCGTGCTGTTTGGTTGCAGAATGTGCGCGAGCGCCTCGAGCGCCGCTGTCCGATACCGGGCAGAAGATTGAGATCATGGTCTTCAGCGATAGAGGTAGTCCTGCTGAAATGACTGAACGCCAGTACAAATACCGTATCGAAGTCGGGCAATATATGGAACGTGATCTTATTAACCGGTTGAGACGTTGCGGCTACCGGGCCGAGCTTATCAATTCAAAAGATGAATTTGAGGCACGCGCGGGGCGATATCTTCTCATAGTTAAAATCGTCAGCTACAACCCGGGAAGCAGTGCAGCGCGCATGCTCGTGGGATTCGGTGCGGGCGCAGCTTCGCTTGACAACAAATATGAGTTCTATGGTGCCGGCTCGAAGCCCATCATGGCTTGGAATGATGGCGTGGGCACCTCCGAACACTGGTCGAGATTACCTAGAAAACTCAATGCAAATACAGCAAAAAAGATAACTGAGAAGTTAACTGCATCTAAGTAGCGCCGGAACGAAAACCCTCCAAATTATACCTTTCATGTCATTGCGAGGGAAGCATGACCGAAGCAATTTCTTGGAAACAAGGGAATTAGGGCCGCTCGGAACCAAGGGTTTTCGTTCAGACACCACTTATATTTATAGTCGTATCTTTATGGCATTCGCATGTGCATCAAGTCCTTCTATTTCTGCAAGGCAGATGATGTCTTTTGCTTCTCTTTTGAAGGCTTCTTTTGAATAATGGATTAGACTTGTCTTTTTGACAAAGTTATCTACAGATAGGGCTGAAGCAAATCTGGCTGCTCCTGCGGTAGGAAGCACATGGTTTGGGCCGGCTATATAGTCGCCGACAGGCTCAGGGGTATAATCTCCGATAAATATGGCACCGGCATTTCTTATCTTTCCGATATACTCAAATGGATTATCTATGTGAAGCTCCAGATGCTCCGGGGCAATCCTGTTTGCAAGTTCTATGCAGCTTGTGAGATCAGGCATAACTATAATTGCTCCGAAACTGTCAAGAGACTTTTCGGCAATATCTTTTCTGTCCAGATATTTTAGTTGCTCTTCTACTGCTACATTAACGGCCTTTGCTGTTTCTTCGGAATTTGTTACAAGTATAGCGGATGCCATTGTATCATGTTCTGCCTGTGAAAGCAGATCAGCCGCTGTGAATTCCGGGTTTGCCGTGCTGTCTGCAATTATCAGTATTTCACTTGGGCCTGCTATCATGTCTATGCCGACTGTTCCCGATACAATTTTTTTAGCCAAAGTAACATAAATATTTCCGGGTCCGACTATGACGTCGGTTTTTGGAACCGTTTTGGTTCCGTAAGCTAATGCGGCAATTGCCCAGGCGCTTCCAAGCTTGTAAATTGCATTGATTCCTACTTTTTTTGCCGCAACAAGAAGATGGGGATTTACAGTTCCGTCTTTTGTGGGCGGAGTTGCCATTGCTATATTTTTTACACCGGCTATTCCGGCCGGGATTGCACCCATGAGGACAGAAGAAACAAGGGGGGTCTTCCCCCCTTTTCCGCCCGGCACATAAACTCCCGCCGAATCAACCGGATTTACCATTTGTCCCAGAAAAGCACCGGGACGATCTGTATTTATCCATGAATTGCATAATTGGTGTTTATGAAATGATTCAATATGAGATATTGCTCTGTTTAAAGAGCCCATAAATGTTTTTTTGACTTTATTCGCAGCAGCTTCAATTTCGTCGGATGTTACCCTGATAGATTTTATTGAAAGGCCTGGGGAGTCAAACTGATTTGCGTATTTAATAAGGGCGTTGTCGCCGTTCTTTCTGACATCTTCAAGTATCTGCGAAACTTTAAGATAATCTTTTTCCTTAAAACCGAGTCCCCGGTTTATAATAGATGTAACCCTTGTTTCAGCCGATTTTGAAGGGTACGTGTAAATTTTCATAAAAATTACCTTGTTTTGATTTTGGCGTTGTTAAAAATAAGTCAATCTAAAATATAAGCCAACTGTTTGTCAAACTCGAAACTTTATACCTCGAAAAGCCACAACTTACGATTTTTCGCCGGCCCTGAACATCAATAGCTGTGTTGCTCAGGCTTGAAATAGCTCGCTATTCCGCACCTTCGCGCCTTGCTCTTGATGCTCATTGCTCACCGAAAAAACGCAATTTATGACCTTCCGAGGTATAGCTTTGGAGTTCTTGAAATACTCATTGACATATTTCTCTCTGTCTGTACAAATAAGATTTTTTGTAGCATTTTAGTTTTTTGAAAATATATCCGGAGAAAAATATCATGGAAAACAGAATTTATAATTTCAATGCAGGACCAGCGGCCCTTCCCTTGAGCGTTCTTGAAGAGATAAGGGATTCGTTTTTAAATTACAGCGGATCCGGAATGTCTGTTACCGAGATCAGCCACAGATCTAAATGGTTTGATGACATAATTAATGATGCAAAAGAAAGAATAGAGCGCCTCTTAAAACTGGATGAAAAATTTCACGTGCTTTTCATACAGGGAGGAGCCAGTATGCAGTTCTGCATGATTCCCATGAATTTTCTTAGTAAAGAAAATGTCGCTGATTATGTTAATACAGGCACATGGTCCACTAAAGCAATAAAGGAAGCTGTAATCCTGGACAAAAAAGTTAATATCGTGGCATCTTCTGAAGACAGAAATTTTACATATATACCCCGCGATATCCAGTTCAGCAGCGACAGCGCTTATGTTCATATTACATCAAACAACACTATAAAGGGAACCCAGTGGGCATCTTTCCCAGATACCGGCAGTGTTCCGCTAATAGCTGATATGTCTTCCGATATAATGAGCAGATCTTTGGATATGAGCAAATTCGACCTTATATATGCGGGAGCACAAAAAAATATCGGTCCTGCAGGGGTTTGCATGGTAATAATCCATGATGATATGCTGGAACTGGTGCAGGAAAATCTGCCTTCAATGCTGGACTATACAACTTACTCTTCCAAAAATTCAATGTATAATACCCCTCCGTGTTTTGCTGTTTATACCATTCAGCTCGTCATAAAATGGCTTGAAGAAGAAGTCGGCGGACTGAAAAAAATGGAAGTAATAAACCGTAAAAAGGCTGAGTTATTATACGGTGTTATTGATTCAAGCGCCTTTTATAAAGGTACGGCGGAGATTGATAGCCGTTCACTTATGAATGTAACTTTTCGCCTTCCGAACGAAGAGCTGGAAAAGATATTTGTTCAGGAAGCCTTTGAAAATGGTATGGGTGGCCTTAAGGGGCATAGGTCGGTCGGAGGTTGCAGGGCATCTATATACAATGCCACGACTATAAAAGCAGTTGAGGCTTTGACTGACTTTATGAAGACGTTTGAAAAGCAAAAGGGATAAATACGTAACGGTTCACGGTTTTTTCGATGAACTATGCAACGACTGAAGCATTTTAACCGTTAACTGAAAACTGTGAACCGTGAACGGTTACGTTTGTGCAGGGATCAGGATAAAAATTTTTTTAGAAATTGTCCGGTATAAGACTCGTTAATCTCTGCTATTTCTTCCGGAGTTCCGCATCCAATAATATTTCCGCCCTCATCGCCGCCCTCAGGACCAAGATCTATTATGTAGTCGGCTGTCTTGATAACATCCATGTTGTGTTCGATTACAATAACCGTATTGCCTGCATCCACAAGTCTGTTAAGCACATTAAGAAGTTTCTGTATATCGTCGATATGAAGGCCGGTTGTGGGCTCGTCAAGTATATATATTGTTCTTCCGGTACCTTTTTTGCTGAGTTCGCGTGACAGCTTGACACGCTGTGCTTCTCCTCCCGATAGAGTTGTAGCCGGCTGGCCGAGATGAATGTAACCTATGCCAACGTCAACAAGTGTTTGCAATTTTGACCGTATTTTGGTTATATTCTCAAAAAACTTAACGGACTGATTTACAGTCATATCGAGAACATCCGCTATATTTTTGCCCTTGTACTTAACTTCAAGGGTTTCGCGGTTGTATCTTTTCCCGTGACACACATCGCATGCAACATAAACGTCCGGTAAAAAATGCATTTCTATCTTTATTATGCCATCGCCATTACACGCCTCGCATCTTCCGCCCTTAACATTGAAGCTGAAACGGCCCGGTTTGTACCCACGCATTCTTGCTTCAACTGTTCTTGAAAAAAGTTCTCTTATAAAAGTAAATACACCTGTATAAGTCACGGGATTGGAACGGGGCGTTCTCCCAATTGGAGACTGATCAATATTAACCACTTTATCGATTTGTTCGAGTCCGACTATATCTTTGAGCTTCCCTGACGGTATCCTGCTGTGATATATCCGCTGGGCAAGGGAGCGGTAAAGTGTCTCAAGGACAAGTGTGGATTTTCCGGAGCCGGATACACCTGTTATACAGATAAAACAGCCAAGGGGAAATTTCACATCAATATTCTTGAGATTGTTTTCAGCGGCTCCTTTGATTACTATTTCTTTTCCCTGAACTTTGCGCCTTTTTGCCGGCACCTCAATTTTTTTACGACGGGAAAGATACTGGCCGGTCAATGAATTTTTATCCTTTAGAAGTTCTTTGGGTGTGCCTGAAAATACTACATGCCCGCCGTTAATACCAGCCCCTGGTCCCATATCTATTACATAATCAGAAGCTAAAATTGTCTCTTCATCGTGCTCTACAACGAGAATAGTGTTTCCATAATTGCGCATTTGCAGAAGTGTTCCAATAAGACGTTGATTATCCCTTTGATGAAGGCCAATGCTGGGCTCATCCAGAACATACAAAACTCCCGTTAATTTTGATCCGATCTGCGTTGCAAGACGTATTCTCTGGCTTTCTCCACCTGAAAGAGTGTATGCTGATCTGGCAAGAGTAAGATATGACAGGCCCACATTGTCAAGAAAGCCAAGCCTTTCAATAAGTTCTTTTAGAATTCTTTTGGCAATAATCTTTTTTTTGCCGGAAAGTTCAAGATTTTTTAAAAAACTATATGCTTTTGTCACAGTAAAAGCTGTTATCTCAGATATGGTAAGCCCGCCGACTTTTACGGAACTGCTGCCTTTATTTAGTTTTGTTCCCCCACATTCCCGGCAGGGACGGAAACTCATATAGTGCTTAATTTCCTCTCTTGCCTGGTAAGAATCCGTCTCCAGGTAACGCCTTTCCAATTTTGGGATTATGCCTTCAAATGGTTTTCTGTAGTTAAAACGGCGATTGTTTCGTTCAAAATAAAATGATATTTGTTCATCTCCTGATCCGTAAAGAAGAACTTTTTTAAAATTATCCGGCAGATCCTTATAAGGTGTATAGATATCAACGCTATAATGCATGGTCAAAGAATCTAAAAATTCAAAAAAATGAACTGAATTTCTGTTAGCCCACAAGATAACCGCGCCTTCTCTTAAAGATAATTCGGGATTCGGAATTATCTGCTCAGGGTCAAATACATTTGTTGAGCCAAGGCCATCACATTTCGGGCATGCGCCTTGCGGAGAATTAAATGAAAAACTGGCAGGTGTAAATTCAGGATAGCTTATGCCGCAAGTTATGCATGCTGATTTTTCGTTGAAGATAACAGGGTTTTTACCTGAAACATCAACCACAGCTATGCCGTCTGACTGCGATACGGCCAGCTCTAAAGAATCTGCAAGTCTGTTTTTAATATTTTTTTTAACAATCAGGCGATCTACAACAACATCGATAGTATGTTTCTTGTTTTTATTTAGCTTATCGATATTCTCTATTTCAAATGTTTTGCCGTTGATACGTATGCGAGCGAAACCATCTCTTCTAAGACGCTTTAAGAGTTTTTCATGATTTCCTTTCTGGTCGGTAACTATAGGCGATAAAATAGTAATTTTGGCCCCTTCAGGCATTGACATGACTTTGTCCACGGTCTGGTCAAGCGTTTGCGAAGTAATGGGCTTTCCGCATTTATAACAGTGAGGCGTACCTGTTCTGGCAAATAGAAGACGGAGATAATCATAAATTTCAGTAACTGTGCCAACGGTTGACCTGGGGTTATGGCCGGCTGTTTTTTGTTCAATTGCGATAGCGGGCGAGAGGCCCTCAATCATGTCAACATCCGGTTTATCCAGGCGTTCCAAGAACTGACGCGCATAAGTGGAAAGAGATTCAACATACCTGCGTTGACCTTCCGCATAAAGAGTGTCAAAAGCAAGTGTTGATTTGCCAGAGCCTGACAAACCCGTTATAATAACTAATTTATTTCTGGGCAGTTCAACGTCTATATTTTTCAGATTATGCTGCCTGGCGCCATGTATTTTTATTTTTTCGGATTTCATATAATTTCTTAGTATTTTTTACATATCTATCTACGAAAGAGCTTCAGGTGTAATACATTAAAATCAGGAAACTGTTTGAACGCATTAGATATCATTAAGAAAGAACCTGTCAGGATTATGTATTTCTCTTAAATTTCGCTGAACTGCAATCATATATTTAAATTCGCGGCGAGTTCTTTCTTTATGATATGTTATGCGAGAGTTTTTCATGGTTTTAATGTATTACACCTGAAGCGAATATATTTCAACCTGTGCGGTTAGCCATTAGCGTTTAGCCGTTAGCATTGAAAAGGGATGGAAATGAG
>DAOUSD010000262.1 GCA_030627405.1 Deltaproteobacteria bacterium | reverse complement strand
ACCGCTCAGAGAGGAGCTCTTGACTGGGCACCAAAATTTCGTAACGCAGTAGCTCCTGTTTTTGAAGAACTTTATGACCGTGTTAAAACCGGTAAAGAAACGCAACGAGTTCTTGAGGCCAATAGTGCACCTGATTATCTTGTAAAACTGAGAAAAGAACTTGATGTTATACATAATTCTGAAATGTGGAAAGCAGGCACAGCGGTTAGAGCATTAAGACCTGAAAACCGAAAAAAATAGTAAAAATGTATCTTTATTCGTAACCGTTCACGGTTTACAGTTATCGGTTCACGGTTGAAAAAACTGTGAACTGTGAACCGACAACCGTGAACGATTACTTTTATTCTTGGGAGAACAACAAAATGGAACCAATTTTATTATATGACACCACCTTGAGGGATGGGGCTCAGGGAGAAAACATCAATTTCAGTGCTGAAGAAATGATAAAGATTGCGCAGAGGCTTGATGACCTTGGGATTCATTATATAGAGGGTGGCTGGCCAGGTTCCAATCCCAGGGATGAGCGCTTTTTTGAGCTTGCGAAAAATATTAAATTTCAAAACGCCCGTCTTAGTGCATTCGGCTCTACTCGCAGGCCTGGAATTACTGCTGATAAGGATCAAAATTTAAAAGCCCTTATTAAAAGCAGCACCCCTGCTGTAACAATATTCGGCAAAACCTGGGATCTTCATGTTAAGCAGGTTATGAACAATACCCCGCAAGAAAATCTCGCCATGATAACAGATAGTGTCGAGTTCCTTAAAAGAAACGATCGAGAAGTTATTTATGATGCCGAGCACTTTTTTGATGGCTATTTGGCAAATAGAGAATATGCTTTACAGACTCTTATAGCAGCTATAGATGGTGGAGCTGAGACAGTTGTTCCCTGTGATACAAATGGTGGAACACTGCCGGATGATATAGAAACCATTATGATTGATGTGTATAATACTCTCAATAAGTACAGGGAAAAAACAAATTCTCTACCGATTAAAATAGGAATCCATACTCACAACGACAGCGGCCTTGCTGTTGCTAATTCCATTGCGGCTGTACGCCATGGCGCTGTTATGGTGCAGGGGACGATAAATGGATATGGAGAAAGATGCGGAAATGCAGATCTTACTTCTATCATACCTATTCTCAGTCTAAAAATGAATCGTCAATGTATTTCCAAAGAAAATCTGGCAAAACTCAAAAACATATCCAGGTTTGTAAGTGAATCCGCAAACATGACCCCCCTTAATTCAAGGCCTTTTGTCGGCAAAAGTGCATTCGCCCACAAAGGTGGTATCCATGTGAACGCCATAATGAAAGTGCATAGAGCTTATGAACACATGAATCCTGAATTAGTAGGGAATGAACGCCGCGTGCTGATATCTGATCTCGCCGGTAAAAGCAACGTGGAATACAAAGCCAAAGAACTCGGCATAGAGCTTGGAGCAAACGGCTTTGACAGCCGCAAGATCGTTTCAGAAATAAAGCGTATGGAAGAAAAGGGATACCAGTTTGAAGTGGCTGATGCTTCATTTAAAATACTGATGGAAAAACTCACAAAACAATTTAAGCCTCTTTTCGAACTGGAATCCTTTAGAGTTCACATTGAAAAGGAAAAAGATCGCCCATGTTCTGCTCATGCAACGATAAAGATATCCGTAGGTGACACTGAAGAAATTACCGCTGCAGAAGGAAAGGGACCGGTAGGCGCTCTGGATAACGCTTTGCGCAAAGCTCTTGAAAAATTCTATGTAGCAGACATGGATTCCATGCACCTTGTAGATTATAAGGTTAGAGTAATTGATGCCTGGGAAGGAACCGCTGCAAAAGTAAGGGTCTTAATAGAATCGCGTGATGAAGATCGTATCTGGAGTACAATCGGCGTTTCAGAAGATATAATTGAGGCAAGCTGGCAGGCATTGGCAGACAGTTTTCAGTATAAACTTTCAAAAGCTAAGTCATGAATGAAAGAGTAATAATTTTTGATACAACATTAAGAGATGGTGAGCAGTCTCCGGGAGCAAGCATGAATACCGGAGAAAAGATGAGGCTCGCTACACAGTTGGAAAAACTCGGTGTTGATGTGCTGGAAGCCGGCTTCCCCGCCGCATCTGAGGGAGATTTCGAGGCGGTTGCCCAAGTCGCAGGTATTGTAAAAAATATCGAAGTTGCCGCACTGGCAAGAACACACAAAAATGATATTGACCGTGCCTGGTCTGCTATTTGTCATGCAAAAAAACCCAGGATTCATACATTTATAGCTACTTCAGATATTCATATGAAATATAAGCTGAAAATGAATAGAGAAGAAGTGGTAAAAACCGCTTTTGAAGCTGTCAAATACGCAAAATCTTTTACAGACAGCATTGAATTTTCAGCAGAAGATGGATCAAGAAGTGATCGTGACTTCCTCTGCCGGGTTTTCGAAGCGGCAATTGAGGCTGGAGCTACTACTCTTAACCTTCCTGATACAGTAGGATATGCTATTCCACAGGAATTCGGTGATCTTGTAAAATATGTTATAGCGCACACCTCAAACATGCATAAAGCTGTCCTGAGCGTTCACTGCCACAATGATCTTGGCCTTGCCACTGCAAATACTCTTGCAGCAATATACGCCGGAGCTAGACAGGCAGAAGTAACCATAAATGGAATAGGAGAAAGAGCCGGCAATACTTCACTTGAAGAAGTGGTAATGGCACTGCACACAAGACCCAATTTTCTTCCTGTATATACTAATATAAAAACAGAACATATTTACCAGACAAGCCGGATTGTAAGCATGATAACCGGAATTATGGTTCAACCGAATAAAGCAATCGTAGGAGCCAATGCATTTGCCCACGAAGCTGGAATCCATCAAGATGGCATGCTGAAGAATCCCATGACATACGAAATTATGAAGCCTGAAACCATAGGGTTAAGTGAGAGTAAACTTGTTCTGGGAAAGCATTCCGGCAGACATGCGCTTCGCTCACATTTAAAGGAATTAGGATACGATCTTAGTGATGAAGAGTTAAAGCTTGTATTTAAAAAATTCAAGGAGCTTGCTGATAAGAAAAAACATGTTTTAGATGAAGATCTGGAAGTCATTGTTACTGAGGGCATTCTAAGAACAGCGGAAGTCTTTAATCTTGAATATCTTCATGTTTCAAGCGGAACAACAGTTAAGCCGAATGCAACTGTTAAACTCAAAATAAATGAAAGCTCTGTAGAAGGCTCCGGATCTGGAAACGGCACTATTGATGCGGCCTATAACATTATTGCAAAACTTACAGGTTCAAAATCAGAACTATTAAGATTTTCAGTCAGCGCAATTAGTGGAGGTACGGATGCACAGGGCGAAGTTACTGTACGATTAAAAGAAAACGGACTTATTGCCCTTGGCAGGGGAATCGATCCGGACATTATCACAGCCAGTGCCAAAGCTTATATTAATGGACTTAACCGGCTGGAATACTTGAAAGCCAATCCCGTAGAAACTTCAGAAGTTATTTAAGTAACAGATAGATAGACTGAAGACTGAAGGCTGAAGTATATCAATCATCTCGCAACACTCGAATTAAGCCATTCAAGACCTTTTCGATTGCACAAGAAGCCTGAACACGTTGACAAACCTATAGACTTTCAGGCATCCTTCATTTTGTAGTTTACACTTCTTCAACATTGACTGATGATAGCTATTAGCTGTCAGCCGTTAGCTATTAGGCAAAAACTTTATATAAAAACGGACTGTTAGGCTAAAAGCTAACGGCTAACGGCTAAACGCTAACAGCTATGCGTACAGATCATATTTTTT
>DAOUSD010000310.1 GCA_030627405.1 Deltaproteobacteria bacterium | reverse complement strand
TATACAGGATGAAACATATAGAGAACTTAATCAACAGGTCAATGAGGTAAAGAGAATGTTGAACAGTTTTATCCAAAAGCTAACCGCTAATGGCTAAAAGCTAACCGCACAGGTCGAAATTATTTATCTGAAAGTCTATAACCCGGACAAGCCGGAAGATCTCAAAGTTCAAAACAAAAAAATAGAACATCACAACAGGCTTCAAAAAGTTTATGAACGATTTTGCAAGCTGGTATTAACTACATGGATAAAAAATTAAAACTCGCATACTCAACCTGTCCAAATGATACTTTTATTTTTTATGCGCTTGCTCACAATGCGATTGACTGCGGCGAACTTAAATTTGAAATCAAACTCGCAGATGTAGAGACGCTGAATCAGCATGCAAGGGCAGGGGTTTATGATATTTCAAAATTGTCTTTTGCCGCCATCGGTCATCTTATCGAAGAGTATGGTCTTCTTAAAAGCGGTGCAGCGCTTGGAAGAGGTTGCGGCCCTCTTTTAGTAGCAAAACCCGGATTTGACATTGAGCAGCTTTCCTCAAAAAAAATAGCGGTACCCGGCATGTGGACAACAGCATGCATGCTGCTTGGCCTTTATCTTTCCAAAAATCCTGAAGCAGTTCCAATGCCTTTTGAACAGATAATGCCGGCAATTCAAAATGATAAATATGAATGCGGTGTAATAATTCATGAAGGCAGGTTTACCTACGAAGAATATGGACTTGTCAGAGTTGTTGACCTGGGAGAGTGGTGGGAAGAAAAAACATCACTTCCAGTTCCTCTGGGAGGTATTGTTGTTCGAAGGGATATAACATCTTCGATCACAAGAAAGATAGAAGATTTAATACGATCAAGCGTGGAATATTCCTTTAACCATAGAAATGAAGCAGATAATTATATTAAAAAATATGCGCAGGAAATGTCCCCAGGGGTAATCCGTCAGCATATAGACCTTTATGTTAATGATTTTACCCTGAGTTTAGGGAAACAAGGAGAAGAAGCAGTTAACACGCTATTTAGAATGGCAAGGGATAGTAAAATGCTACCTGAAAGTAACTCGCCATTATTTATTAATTTAGGTGGATAGACTTCAACGGGTGCAATGTTCAAAAACGTAACCAGGTGTGCAAGATTCGTAACTGAAAAAATCACGAATCCATTGTGAATTTATTGAATGACCAACATTCCAACAAGTTATCTTTTTGGCACATATGTTGCTTACATATAATATAATACGATTTCATGTTGGAAAAACAAACTTATTTATATTTAAAAGGAGGTAGTATTATTATTATGTTGAAAAAATTTATGATTATCTGTCTTGCATTTTCTTTTGTATTTATTGGCGGCATTGCTTTTGCTTCAGGTAACGGACCAGAACCAATTAAAGAAGGTCAGGAAGTAATTCCGGAATCGGCGGATAGCTCTGGAGATATTACTCCTCCGGCTCCGGCTGACCCGACAGATCTCACCACCCAGGAGCTCAAAACCGTAATTACCGAAGGCGATGAACTGAAAGAGGGTCAGCAGCCGGAAGAAGCAAAAGAGGGCGGCGATGTCCAGGAATAAATAGCATGTTTTTTATTGACCCATTCCCATTGGGCTTTAACTTATTTTAGGACGCATGCAATAGAGAGCGCAGGTTTTAGTTTATAAAAAATAAAGCCAAGGCAATCAATTATAAACAATCAAAACTTGCCCTCTCTTCCCCCCCAATGTTTTCCCTTTCTACATGGCATTTCTTGCACGCCGATCTAAATTGCAGTTTGTCAGGCGGCATTGGGGGGCATTAATATGCTCACAGGCATTTTTTATTCAACAACCAGAAATTTGAAAGCTCAAAAGCAACTTGTTAACGATCAGAGGCGGCGGGCATTTAAATTTAAAACGGCTGACAACGGTTTACGCATTTTTGCTTTTTAATAATTCCTGATATGCTTTTGTTAATTTAATAAAATTATCATGCTTTCCCCCTTTATCGGGGTGGTGTTTTTTAGCCATATGCCTGTATAATGCCGTTAAGCCGCGGCGACTCATTTTCTTAAGTTTGTCTTTTTTTATATCGAATATTGTTATTGCTTCATCTAAGGTTACTGAACTCTTGTTAGGAGGTGGAGCATAAAACCTTTTGCCGTCAATAAAGTTCTTTATGTAATCGTGTAAAAAATAGCTTTCACCGTATTCGTTATCAAAAAACATGATAATATATCGGATCAAATATTCATTCAACTCCGGCCCGGTTGTCATTCCGGCCCAGAAAGACTTGTCTTTGTTCAGGCGGCATATCTCTTCAATAAAATACTCATCAATTTTTTTTTGATCCAGAGCTTGAGGCATTGTCTTTGCAGTCAACTTTGAGGAAAATCTCTGTAGATCAAATATTACATAAATGTATGACTTCAATTCATAGGAATTGAGAATACCTTCCGACTCCAGAAAATACTGTTCGATCTCGTCTCTTGATTTATTGAGAAGCACCTGGAAAAGTTTAGGCGATATACGTCCAATTCTTCCCTGGTCCATATTGCCGAACCGTAAAAAATGAATTCTTCTTTTATCAAACAGATGAAACCGGGCGTTTCCCCCTTTTTCTTTTACGGTTTTTTTTCTTTGCGTGCGTCCGGCTCTTTTACTAAACATTTCAAGAACATACTTTATTTCAGGCTTCAGAAAGCGCCGGAATATATTATCGAGTTCATCAAAGCCGTGCTCCACGCCAAGAGAGTTCAGCCTGTTTTCTACTTTTTCGTCAATATAGTAAGCATTCCCTCCAGGGTAAATAATATATTTTGCAGGATTGGCTCCAAGATCAAACAAGTCCCGACTTATAAAATATTTTCCGTCCCAGTAAGATTTCCTGATGATGTAATGAAGTTTTTTTTTGATTATTTTTTTGGCCAGATACACAGAAGTTTTACTTCCTATAGGCGTTCACAGGTTCAAAAGTTCACCGTTCAGGATTGTAACTACTCAGGTTGTCAG
>DAOUSD010000118.1 GCA_030627405.1 Deltaproteobacteria bacterium | reverse complement strand
CCCGCAAAACATTTCCGACCTTGTTGATACTGTAATTGCAAGGGTTCTCGACCATCTGAAAATTGAACATGATCTTGTTAAAGAGTGGGGGAGATAGCATTGTATAAAATTTGCGGTATTTGATGTCGTATAGACCTTCAGCAACAATATTGTGCTGTAACCTAATTTTGTCTTGACAATATCAGGTTATGGCATTATATTGTCAAACATGAAGAGGAAAAGGATATTATACGAAAATATCTGGAAAATGCTTTCTGTGCATAAGCAAATGGTTTTTATTGCCGGGCCGAGGCAGACAGGCAAAACCACATTTACGCAGATGCAGGCTGAAGATTTTAATAATTCACTTTATTTTAACTGGGATATCCTTGACGAAAAGCGAAAACTGATCGAAAACCCGTTTTTTTATGAAGAGGTTCATCGTAAAGACAAGTCTATGCCGCTTATAATATTTGATGAGCTGCATAAATATTCAAACTGGAAGAATTACCTCAAAAGTGTATATGACCGGGACAACGGCAATTATAAATTTATAGTATCCGGTAGCGACAGGCTGGATATGTATCAAAAGGGAGGGGATTCATTAGCCGGAAGATATTTTATTTTTTATCTGTGGCCATTTACCCTTGCTGAGCTTGCAGGGAATAATCTCCCGTTTAAGCAATTCATGTCCAATCCCATTGAAGTTCGTTCCTGCCCAAATGAAACGCAACCTGTCTGGAATAGATTAAGTCGATTCAGTGGATTCCCGGATCCATACCTTAACAGAACGGATCAATTTTACCGGATCTGGTCAAACACGTACAGAAAACAGCTCTTACGCGAAGATATCCGTGATTTTATATTGCTTCGCAGCATTGAAAATATGGAGACACTTTTTTCTCTGCTGCCTTCCAAGATCGGCGGTCCTCTATCAATGGCAAGCCTTGCCAGAGATATTCATGTGTCATTTGACAGCGTCAGGAACTGGATTAAAATTTTTGAGAACTTTTTTATGGTTTTCAGAATACCTCCGTGGAGCCAAAAAATATCCAGAGCCATAACCAAAGAGAAAAAACTATATCTCTTCGATTATGCCGGAATTGAATCCCAGGCAGCAAAATTTGAAAACATGGTTGCCCTCGAACTTCTTCGGGCTATATCGAACTGGAATGATCTCGGGCTCGGTATTTTTTCTTTGCATTATCTAAGAAACAGGGAAAAGAAAGAAGTCGACTTTCTACTTTCAAACAATCACAACCCTTTCCTGCTCATTGAAGCCAAATTATCCGATGATCATGCAGCAAAGAGTCTGATAAAATTTCAAAAGATTCTCAATATCCCTGCAGTTCAGCTTGTCAATAAAAGCGGAATCTGCAAACTTGTTTCCGACAATAATTTGAAAATAATGATAATCAGCGCAGATCACTGGCTATCATTGCTGCCGTAATGGAATTTGCCATGGAATCAGGAGGATAACGCTTTTTCAAGGTCCTCAATGGTTATTGATTCTATTTTAACCGGTTCTTTAAGAAAAGAACCATAAGGTATAAATTTACTCATCATCCCCACAAAATGATTGTAATCAACATATTCCTCTTTATTATATTCATTTATTTTTTTTAATTTTCCGTTTTTAGAAAGATTAAATAATACATATTTGTCATCTTCTTCAAAGATTCCAGTATAACCAGTCCTGTATAATCTGATATTTATAATTTTCATTACATTATGACTGATGGCTTCGTAAAAAGCTCAACAATTAAGTCTCTTGCCATATAAATTCCTTTCAATCTAAGTTGACCCATTAGAGGTTATATATTACACTATTTTACAAGTATTTTTAAACCCCATGAGCGTAAACAAAATGAAAAATTTCCTTAAACGATTTTTGAAAATGGCGATAACTATTGCCGCCTTTCATTTTCTTCTCTCAAGCATTCTAACTCCGTTTTGCATCTCAACTCGACTATCAGGCACTCAATCGCCACTTTTGTCGGAATTTTATGTGATTAATCATCTTGCTTACCTGCTTATGGGCGTTATCGCATTTCCATTGGGTATTTTAGCCAAGGTGGCGCCAACGCTTTACTCCTTTCTCAAATTGTCCGCCAAAGGTATTCCAATTTGGGTTCAAGTTGAACTTCTGTTGTTATTGAACAGTCTGCTTGCATCATCAATTTTCTCGGCTTGCTTTGTTTCAGTATCAACTTTCATGAAATTAATCAAAAATCAAACAACGGAAAAAGAACATTCGGGGAATGATACGGAACACCCTTGATTAATACCTGAATTTTGCACGATTCAGGTACTATAGACTTTCAGATAATTCATTTCACAAGGCCGGAAGGAGGAGGGCGTATCAGTTATACCACGACGACTGATAACACAGTGAAATTATTTATCTGAAAGTCTATAGATTAAGCTCGATCAATTCCGCGTCCAAAGAATCTCCCCGTAGATGAAGCAGAGCAACTGTGATTGGCGCTCTAAACGGCCCCGCCGTGCCCGGGTTCAAAAAAAGCACATTGCTTTTCCTGTCTATAGATGCCAGGTGGGTATGACCACATATAACTGCGCTAAAGCCTGCTGCAGCGGGATCTATGTCCAGTTCATGTGCATTATGAAGCACGTAGAGCAAGAATTTTCCGATCTCGACAACCTCTGTTTCAGGGAGGTAGAGTGCCCATCCGCCCACGTCCATGTTTCCTCGCACAGCATGCACCGGACTAACCGCTCGCAAAGTTTCAAGTACCTCATGCTTACCGATGTCGCCCGCATGAATAATCAAGTCGGTACCTTCGAGAACTTTGATTGCCTCAGGTCTCAAGAGACCGTGTGTGTCCGAGATGACACCAACGAGATAGTCATCAGAGCTTTGTGATTTTATTGACATTACAAGTAGTTCCTGAGTGCCTAATGAATAGCGTTTTGTCTTTTGTTCAGTTGAGCGTAAAAGCTTGACCTGTCCGCACAACATAACAAAAAAATATAAAGAATCAAGCTGTTAATGGAAAAGGGGTGACGGGTAAAACGTGGTTGAAAAAACTAACCGGCAGTGTTAATGAAGCCATCAAGCAGGAAGCCATGAAATCCAGAAAATTTGAAATAAAGGGTGTGGGCGAAATCTTTTTGGAACGTAGTAGCCGTGCTAAACATATCAGCCTTTCGGTTAGACCGTTCAAAGGTGTGAGAGTTGCTGTGCCCTGCAGCGTATCATTTGACAAGGCAGAAAAAGTGGCTCAATCAAAGGCCGGCTGGATAAAGAAACATCTGGATCAGATGAAGTTGTTTGAGCAGGAAGCTACGGAACTTAAAAAAAACAATCATATCGACCGGAAAAAAGTAAGAAAACGCTTGGTCAAACGGCTTAATGAACTATCTGAAAAACACGGTTTGACCTATAACAAGGTTTTTGTGAAAAGCCAGAAAACCAGATGGGGCAGCTGTTCAGAAAAAAACAACATTAATCTGAACGTCAATCTGGTAAGACTCCCAGATGAATTGATAGATTATACCATCCTGCACGAATTGCTTCATACCCTAATAAAGGACCACAGCAAGCGGTTTTGGGATGAACTGGACAAGTTGGTTTTAGATGCGAAGAAATTGAATAAAGAACTTAATAAATATAACGTGTTGTTAATATAAGAAGTGGTTCTCAATTTAAAAGAAGGTTTTTATTATTACGAATCCGGCAATAAGCAACACCACAAATGTAATGGCAAGTATATTGAAATACTTGTCTATAAGGGTTTTAATCTTGGGGCCGAAAAGATAGATAAGCCATGCCACCAGAAAAAAACGTGCTGCTCTTGAAATAGCTGATGTAATTACAAAAACTGTAAAATTTATATCAAACGCCCCGGCGGATATTGTGAATACTTTATAGGGAATTGGTGTAAACCCTGCGATGCCGATAGCCCAGGCATCGTATTGCATATAGAGATCTTTGATGTATTGCATTTTGTGGGTCAGGCCGTAAAACTGGATGATCTTTTCGCCCACAGTAACCATAAACTGCCATCCGATCAAATAGCCTAAACAGCCGCCTATCAAGGATCCCGCAGTACAAATCAGAGCATATTTAAATGACTTTTTTGGTATTGATACGGCTAAAGCTATTAGCAAAACATCAGGGGGTACGGGAAAGAAGGAAGATTCGCTGAGCGCGAGCAGAAACAATGCCCATGATCCATAGGGGGTTTCCGCCCAATGGAGAACCCAGGAATAAAGGCGTCGAAGCATTTATTGATCCCTCCATCCATGCTCACCAACAAGCTTGACAAATCTGCATCCGCCCAGGCTTGTTTTGTGAATACCCTCATCATCCTTGTAAAGCCTGATTAAATCCTGGGAATATTGATCTCCTACCGGTAAAACCATGCGCCCGCCAACGGATAGCTGGTCAACCAATACTTTGGGGATTTCCGGAGCGCCGGCTGTAACAATAATAGCATCAAAAGGACTTTCATCAATCCATCCCGAGGTGCCGTCGGAATATTTGGTAACAATATTGTGATAGCGAAGTTTATCAAAAAGCCTGCGCGTTTTAACAAAAATGGAGTGAATTCTTTCTATTGTGTATACACGGAATACAATTTCAGCGAGGATTGCTGCCTGATATCCTGACCCTGTTCCAATTTCAAGCACCCTGTCATCCTTATTTAGTTGCAGCGCCTGTGTCATTTCAGCAACGATAAATGGTTGCGAGATGGTTTGCTGTTCGCCTATGGGCAGGGGGAAATCACCATAAGCTTGATCCATTAGGGCTTCGCTTACAAAAAGATGCCTTGGAATTTTGCGCATGGCCGCAAGGACGTAAGTATCTGTTATTCCGCGCGCTGCGATCTGTTTTTCAACCATTTGTTCGCGCATGCGCTCGTATTTTAAAGAATTTGCCGGCATAATTAATTTTAGCTATCGAATCAAAGGGTTTGCGTCAAGAATTTATACGCTGAAGATCTGTTCTTGTCTATAGCGAATGCGTGTATTATATGCAAAAAAAAACAAAAAACAAAATAATTCTTTTATTTTTTATCTCAGGACAAATTTATGAGGAGCGAAAAACATCTAATAGTATCTTTTGTATTAACTCTCCTTATTATTAGCTTTGGTACGGCCGGCTACATGGCTATAGAAGGCTGGGACATTTTAGATGCTTTCTATATGACTGTAATTACGATGGGCACGGTTGGATACAACGAGGTCCATGAAATTAGTAAGACAGGACAATTATTTACCGTTTTACTTATCTTCTTTGGAGTTGGTTACTTTGTGTATCTGGCGGGTGTAGTGGTACAATTTATGGTTGAAGGAAGAATGAGAACCATATTGGGGAGAAGGAGATTGGATAAAAAAATTGATCGATTAAATGACCATTATATTATCTGCGGATATGGGCGCATCGGAAGGATCCTCTGCAAAAATTTGCAAAGAAAGCCGCTTGGCCTGGTTGTTATAGAGAAAGACAAAGAGCTGATTCCGGTAATGGATGAAGATAAAGTTCTTCATGTATGCGGGGATGTATCGGATGAGACAAATCTTATTAAGGCTGGAATAAAGCGGGCAAAAGGACTTGTTGCTGTTTTAGCTACTGATGCGGACAATGTGTTTCTTGTTTTGACGGCAAGACAGCTTAACCCTGATATTCATATAGTTGCACGCGCGTGCCGGGCCGAATCAAAGTCGAAATTACGGGCAGCCGGGGCAAATAATGTTGAATCCCCATATGAAATGGGTGGTATAAGTATGGCTCAGAGAATACTTCGTCCTACGGTGACAAACTTTCTTGACCTTGCTTTTACTTACTCGCGTAAAGATATTCAGATGGAGGAGATACCCGTAAGTCCTTCTTCCGCACTGTCAAACGTTATGTTGAAAGATTCAGGTATCAGGCAGCGGTTTAATCTTATAATAATTGCAATAAAGAAGCCGGATGACAGCATGTTGTTTAATCCTTCGTTTGAAACGGTGATCAAAGCTGGAGATACCGTCATAGCGGTAGGCGAAGAAGCGAATCTAAGGAAGCTGGAAGACATATTGAATCCATAGAGAGCAGGGATCAGGGTTTTCGGGGGTCAGGGATTAGTGTCACAGACTCCTCATTCCCCAATCCCTAAGCCCCGAATCCTGCATTTATATTTTATAAATTATTCTTT
>DAOUSD010000172.1 GCA_030627405.1 Deltaproteobacteria bacterium | reverse complement strand
CTATTCCTTCAACTTTTGTGATTTGAGATCGAACAAATTTGACCCAAATCTATGCGCCTACTTGGGAAAGTTATTTCGTCCACGTTCCTAAGCAAACTTAAAAGATATTTTAATCTCTCCTCATTCTGCCCAGGCCGGGAAGAAGTAGTCAGAGCAGTGCTGGAGGGGTGAGATGCCTTGGTGGTCATGCCAACCGGAGGAGGACACCAATTCTCACCAATTCTTCTTAAAAAGGCAACTGCGTCCAGATTTGCTGTTTACTCCTTGCCTAATCGAATTTTATGCCGCACATGATTCAGCAGTTTGACGTGTTGAGTTCCCATAAATTTACTTGATTTTTAAATACTTATGATTTATCAGATTGTAATTCAAAATTAAATCAGTATGCAGACGATTGTGTTATTTTGTGTGAATGGGCAAAATTTCGACACTTTACTCGCTTCTGCTTATCACGGTCTCAACCCGTATTATGTCCTGAGGGAAGAAACCCGTGGATCTAAAAAGGTGATCATCAAGGAGAATGTAAAGGTAGGCAACTATGCCGCTGGTTTTTCAACGGATTACAAAAAGTGGGAGTTCCATGGTGAATGCCTGTTCAACTTCAGCTATGATGGAAAGGACGATCATTATATTAACTACGTTGGCGGCATCACATACACCATTGATGAATTGGCTAAAAAGATTTTTCTTGAAAAAATTGACCTAACCATTGAATATGCGGAAGAAATAGTAACAAAAGAACAATATGCTGATAATTATAATAGAAGTTCACAGAAAAGCAGGTTGGGGCAGAACAATATCTTCACACGTATTAATTTTAAATATGATGAAGATTTAAGCTTTCAGTATATTTCAGATTTTGAATTTGATCCATCAGGTCGATACAATAAAATCCAATCCAAATATAAAATCCGGCCGGGGCTTGAATGGATGATCGCTACTGAATTTATTAACGGCAAGGATGACAGCTACTATGGTAGATGGGCGCGGAATGATCGGCTTTTAACCGCCTTAAAGTATAGCTTCTAAGAAATTTTCATTAGGCATTTAATTAACATACAGTTTCTGGTAACTTTTTTGAGAACACGTAATAGGTGCACTTAAAATGAAAAATGAAGACAAAACAAAAAAAGAGCTTATTGATGATTGTGTGAAAGTTAGACAACAATTAAAGCAATACACTGATATACTTGACGTGATACCCGATATTGTTTACGAATTAGATAGTAATGGGTATTTTGTCTATATAAACGGTACCATCAGGTCTATGAGCTATTCGCCTGAAGAATTGATAGGGAAACATTTTAGTACGATAATTCATCCTGATGATATTGCATCTTTGAGCCGTTCCACTGTTTTGAAAAGATATAAGGGATCAATAACCGGAGATAAGAACGCACCAAAACTCTTTGATGAGAGAAGGACCGAAAAAAGAGGAACAAAACACCTTATTGTTAGATTAATACAAAAGGGCTGGGAACGAGAAGAAGATTCGATGAATGTAGAAAATTCAAAAACAGTGTATGTAGAAGTGATGGCGAGCGGACAATACGATAAAGCGGTCAGCAGAAAGGATAAGGCTTTTCTTGGAACTGTGGGCGCCATTCGAGACATAGAAAATCAGAAATACGTCTATAATAGGGCGTCTGTTAATGATGGCGAGATAAGCTGCGGAGAAATATCTTCGTCCGGCCCAGATGGTGTTGACATAGATAGCCATGACAAAAAGCATGGGGGCACAGTCGGAATTATAAGAGATATCACTGAACGTAGAATATTTGAACAACAGAAAGCAAAGCTTGAAAAACGATTGCAACGGGCTCTGAAGATGGAAGCACTGGGACAACTTGCAGGCGGAATCGCTCATAATTTTAACAACCTCCTTATGGCAATTCAGGGAAATACCTCTTTGATGCTTTTGAAGACTGCTCCCTCGCATTCAGATTATGAAAAGCTAAAGAGCATTGAGGAGCAGGTTCGAAACGCCTCGAAACTCACCGCTCAGCTTCTTGGTTATGCCAGGAAGGGAAGGTATGAGGTTAAGCGCCTTGACCTTAATCAGGTGGTGGAAGAAACCTCAGAAATTTTGGGTGGAACCAAAATGGGGATTACGATTCATAAAGAGCTTGCTGGGGGGTTATTTGCCATAGAGGGGGACGAGGCCCAGCTTAAGCAGCTCCTGCTTGATCTGTATCTGAATGCCGCCGAGGCGATGCTATGTAGCGGAGATCTCATTTTGAAGACCAAAAACGTGACCCACGAAGACATAAAGGGTAAGGAATACGATCCAAAGCCGGGAAACTATGTTTTGCTGACAGTCACCGACACGGGTGTCGGCATGGATAAAAGTACTATGGAGCTCATCTTTGATCCCTTTTTTACAACCAAGCACATGAGCATGGGCACCGGTCTTGGCTTGGCTTCTGCTTACGGGATCATAACCGGCCATGGCGGATATATCGAAGTGGAATCTAAGAAGGGGCATGGAAGCACCTTCAGTATTTATCTCCCTGCCGCATCGGTGGGAAAAGTCCGGAAAGTTTTCAGAACTGCAGATGAAATCACCAGGGCAACCGGAACAGTCCTTCTGGTAGACGATGAAGACACGGTCCTGGAGGTAGAAAAAGAGCTGTTGGAGACATTAGGCTACGAGGTGCTTACTGCCGAAAATGGAAAAGAAGCTGTCGAAATTTATAAGAAAAAATGGGACAACATCGACTTGGTCATTATGGATATGCTTATGCCGAATATGGGTGGCGGTGAGGTCTATGACCGGATAAAGGAAATCAATCCGCGTGTAAAAGTCTTGCTTTCAAGTGGCTACAGTATTGACGAAGAATTGAAGGAGATATTGGCACGAGACCACGACGGTTTTATACAGAAGCCCTGTACTATAAAGGAGTTGTCTAAAAAAATAAGGGGGATTCTGGACTAATTTTCAAGCTCTTCCAGTTTCTTTTCGAACTTAGCCAGCTTTTCTTCCAGAAAGCCTGTAAGCTTTTCCAGCTCATCAAAAATGCGGTCTATTTCAGACCGACATTTGTGAATGGACCGTGAAAACCCGACAATTTTTTTGCCGTCCTGATTCCGAGATGCTTCCTGCATAGCCTGGTTAAGCTCTGAAAGCTCATCCTCAAATCTTTCTATATCATTTTCCGCTTTTGCTATGCCTTGCTCGAGCGGCTTGAGAACTTTTCCCCTTTCTGTGATTATTTCCGAGCGTCTTCGCCTGAGTTCCTTTTTTGTCATTTTTAAAACAGCTTGTTCCCCTTCGGGCTTTTGTGCGGAACTTTCATATTCCCATCCGACTTTTTCAAGAAAATCTCCATAACTTCCGGCAAATACTTCAATCCGGTTATTCCGGAAAACAATCAGGCGCCTGGCAAGGGCATGCAGAAACATTTCGTTGTGGGTAACCATGATCACAACACCCTCAAAGCTGTCGATTGCAGCCAGCAGCGCATCGCATGATTCCATATCCAGGTGGTTGGTCGGTTCATCAAGAAGCAGAAGGTTTGCCGGTGTTACAAGAAGTTTGCCCAGCATTACTCTGCTTTTTTCACCCCCTGAAAGCACACTGATTTTTTTTAAAGCATCATCGCCTTCAAACATCATGGCGCCACAGATATTGCGGGCGGCCTGCCTGTCAACATCAGAATGTGAACTCAGCATCTCCTCTTCCACGGTTCTTGTGTCAACCAGGCTTCTGATGTTGGTCTGCTCAAAAACTCCTTTTGTGATCCGGGGGTTGTATGTAACCTCGCCCTGTTGAGGGGTAATGGCTCCTGCAAGAAGTTTAAGCAGAGTTGTTTTGCCTTTCCCGTTTTTACCCACAATACAGATCCGCTCACCAGATCCGATGGAAATGTTAAAATTCCTTATAAGCGGTTTGTCTGGCTGGTATGAAAAAGACAGATCTTTGGCCGTCATCACATGTTTTCCCGAAAACGGGCTGCTTTTAAAGGAAAAATCAAGAGACTTAATTTTCTCAAGTCTTTCCAGCTTTTCTGTTTTCTTAAGGGTTTTAATCCTGGACTGAACCATGTTCGCAAGTCTCGCCTTGGCTCTGAACCTTGTTATGAACTGCTCAACTTCTTTCCTGCGCCGCTCGTCGTTTGCGCGGGTCTTTTCGTATATCTCCTCATCCTGGGCGAGCTGGGCATAGTACTTTCCTGTATTTCCTGCGATCTTACGCACCTTCCCACGGTGGATGCCGAGCGTATGGGTGATGATCTTGTCCATGAAGCTTCTATTATGGGTGATGAGCATTACTTCATGCGGCCAGTTAAGCAGAAAGCGCTCAACCCAGCGTATGGATGTAATGTCAAGATAATTGGTAGGCTCGTCGAGCAGAAGCAGGTCAGGCTCAGATACAAGCACTTTTGCAAGATTCAGGCGAACCTGGTATCCGCCTGAAAACTCCAGCGGGTCTTCTTCCATGTCGGCTTGAGAGAAACCGAGACCTGTAAGGATTTTCTCAACTTTCCAGATGTGATCGTGTTCCGATTCCGGAAGGCCCCTCATTCCTTCTTCGAGCACGGTTTTTTCTGTAAATTCTATCTGCTGGCGAACATAACCAATCCTGTAATTCCGGGGTATGACAATAGCTCCATTGTCCATTGATTTTTCACCGGCCATGAGCCTGAATAGAGTTGTCTTTCCGTGCCCATTCCTTCCAACAAGCCCAATCCTCTCCCGAGGATTGATCTTAAAACTGACTCCTTCAAAGAGTACTCGGTTGCCGAAGCTTTTTGTGATATTTTCTACGCTGATCATTTTGAGTATGCCTTTAGGACTCGGTCAAAAATAACTTGGCATTTTTGTATCCCGACTTCACCATATCTTTAACCGATCTTCAATCGCAAAAGACCTCGAAATAGCTCGCTATTCCTGCGGTTTTGCTTAAACAGATCGATTAAATTTACGGCAAATTCAGGCGCAAATTCTACCAAGTTATTTTTGACCGAGTCCTAAAGGCATACTCAAAAT
>DAOUSD010000316.1 GCA_030627405.1 Deltaproteobacteria bacterium | reverse complement strand
TCCATCCCGCATGGCTGCGTTGCTCGTTGGTTAAATAGCCTGCTATTCGCCCTCCTCGCGCCTTGCCATGCGTACGCCTCAACACCTGAAAATGTAAATTTATTTTTGAGCGAACCCTATAACTTTTGGAACCACAAAATTTCCATCCTCTTTTTCAGGAGCATTTGCAAGAGCTTTATTTCTCTCAAGATGCTCTTTTACTTTGTCTTCACGAAAAGCATTGGTCAGAAAAATCGCATGTGAAGTCGGGACCACACCTTCGGTGTCAACACGATTGAGTATATCAACGTATTCCAGTATATTATCTATTTGTTCAGCAAACTTGCCGATGGACTCTTCATCCAGATCAAGCAGGGCAAGATTCGCAACATGGACTATTTCTTCTTTAGTAATTTTCATTAATCTCTCCTGATTCCTAATCCCCTGTCCTCTATCCCCTGATTCTCGACACCTGACACCCGATCCCCGGTTCCTAGATAGTGCCTGAACGGGGTTTTCGTTCAGGCACTATCTATTCACCAGAAACGCTTTAAACTTTTCCTTTTTTAACTTATTAAGAGTGCTGCCGGCCTCAGCCTTATCTTTGAAATAACCTATCCTTACTCTGTGCCAGATACCTTTTTCAGGAATATTGCTTGAAATCCTGTAAGCAGGATATCCTTTTTTTTTCAGCCTTGCCACCATTTCATCAGCATTTTTTGGATCCTTTAAAGATGCAACCTGGATTGTAAGCTTTTTATCAGTTTCTGTTAACTTATTTTGCTTGTCTTTATTTATTATTTTAGATTTATCGGGAATTACCTTTTTCTTAACTTTTACAGTCTTGTCTTTAGACAGATGTTTTGTTTCTTGTTTTTTAGATATATCAGCTCCATTATTCTTATTTTTTTTGGTTTCTTTCAGCGCCTCGTAAAAACCGAAATCTGTTTTATTTCCAACCCCATCTGAATCAATTTTAAAGAGTTTTTGTTCTTTCTTGATAACCGCTTCTTTTAAAGCAACCAATTCTTTCTGAAGTTTCTCAATATCAAATTTTACAGGAGCCGTATCTCTCCCCACAAGAACACCTAAAACAAACATCCATGCGGAAACAAAAATAATCAAAAAAATCCATACTGAAGGCGTCTTGGGAACAAACTGAAGTGAAGGTTTTTCTTTATCTTTTTTATTCATCGCTTACATTTTCTCGGGAGCTGATACGCCGAGCAGTGATAAACCGTTTCGGATTATCTTTTTAATCGCAAGCACGAGATAAAGTCTTCCAAGAGTCAATTCAGCCTCATCTGTAAGGACTCTGTGTTTATTATAATAGGCATGAAAAACTGATGCAAGATTCATCAGATAATATGTGATCCGGTGAGGTTCCATATACTCCGCACTGCACCTTACTATCTCGGGATAACGCGCCATAGTCTTAATTAACTGTATTTCCTCAGGTTCAGTAAGTCTGGATATTGCCGCATCATTCCAGACTATATTACTTATTCCCCTTTCTTGTGCCTTCCGGGCAATGCTTGATATTCTGGCATGCACATATTGAACATAATACACAGGGTTATCGTTTGTCTTCTTTTTGGCGAGTTCAAGATCAAAATCAAGTGCACTCTCATAATGGCGCGTTAAAAAAATAAATCTTGCCGCATCACTGCCGACTTCATTAATTACGTCTCTGAGGGTAACAAACTCACCGGCCCTGGTTGACATTGCAACAGGTTCTCCTTCGCGCAGCAGATTGACAAGTTGAATCAGAATAACATTAAATTTGTCTCTGCCGTAACCTGAAGCCTCAATTGCGGCTGATACTCTGGGGATATATCCGTGGTGATCGGCTCCCCACACATCGACAACTCTTTCAAAACCTCTATCAAACTTATCTTGATGATAAGCTATATCTGAAGCAAAATACGTTGTCAGGCCATTATTACGAACAACAACACGATTTTTCTCATCTCCAAAATCTTTAGTTCTAAACCATAGCGCCCCATCATCCTCAAATATAATATTTTGTTTGCGGAAATCATTTATTATTTTATCAACTTTTCCGGAATCATAGAGCCCCTGTTCGCTGTACCATCTGTCAAATACTACCCCGAAATGCGCCAGATCTTCTTTTATCTCAGAAAGAATATTATCCGCTGCAAAACGAGCACAATAAGAGATAGCTTCATCTTCGGTCATTGATAAAAGTTTATCCTTTTTATCTTCCTTTACTTTTCCTGCTAAATCACGAACATAGTCGCCCTGGTAATAGTCTTCAGGGAATTGAACATCTGCCTCAAACAATTCTTTATATCGCAGGAAAACAGAGCGGCCAAGAGTATTTATCTGCCTTCCGGAATCATTAATATAGTATTCTTTTTCAACATTATAACCGCAGA
Organism: Deltaproteobacteria bacterium; assembly: GCA_030627405.1. Taxonomy (GTDB): domain Bacteria; phylum Desulfobacterota; class Desulfobacteria; order Desulfobacterales; family ETH-SRB1; genus B13-G4. The sequence continues at coordinate 489 of DAOUSD010000316.1, read as the reverse complement.
ATAAAAGGATGTTTGCCACGCTATCTCCAACAGCGGCTCCTCTTCCATGTCCAACATGTAACGGACCTGTAGGATTTGCGCTTACGAATTCCACCTGGATTTTTTTCCCTTTACCAATATCTGAAGCGCCGTAAAGTGCGTCCTGTTCATGAATTTTTCGTAAAACAGGATGCCAGGAATGTTTATTTAAGAAAAAATTAATAAAGCCCGGCCCTGCTATTTCAGTTTTGTCAACTATTCCATCCGGGTCGTTTATATTCTTTATTATGGCCTCTGCAATCTTGCGGGGCGGCATCTTCTGGATTGATGCCATAACCATTGAAATGTTTGTTGAAAAATCACCGTGAGACCCGGCCTTAGGCTCTTCAACTTCAATCTCGGAAAAATTCGACGATGGCAAATCGCCCTTATCGTATGCATCTTTTAATGCATTATTAATTATGTTTTTGATTTTCTGTTTCATTTTATTCCATAAATTTATTACGGCTT
>DAOUSD010000003.1 GCA_030627405.1 Deltaproteobacteria bacterium | reverse complement strand
GAGGTGTTTGCGGAGGCGTAACAGAGGCTGCAAATATTTATAAACGTTTAAAACCTCAGATTGCTGAAAAAATAAAGGAATTTAACTAGGGAGTAAAAGATGGCTAAGTCTATCACTCAGGAATTCGTCAAAGGTTTGTGGGATGAGATACCACCATTCAGGCTTGTACTCGGCCTCTGTCCCGTTCTTGCTGTTACTAAATCTGTAGAAAACGGACTGGGAATGGGAGTGGCTGTAGTTTTTGTTCTGGTATGTTCAAACATACTGGTTTCGTTGCTGCGGAACATAATTCCTTCAAAAGTAAGAATAGCCTGTTTTATCGTTATTATTGCAACATTTGTTATTGTTGTAGAACTTCTTATGCAGGCTTATACATATGCGCTTTTTTTAAAGCTTGGAATTTTCATACCCCTTATTGTCGTTAACTGTGTTTTGCTTGGACGCGCCGAGGCATTTGCGTACAAGAACGGTGTTGTCGCTTCAATAGCGGATGGGTTTGGAATAGGTGTCGGGTTTACTCTTTCCCTGGCTTCTATCGGCGCTTTACGGGAGGTATTTGGCAGCGGTACATTTTTAGGAATGTCTGTATTTGGTCCGTCTTATCAGCCTTTTACATTCATGGTCGAGGCGCCCGGCGCATTTGTGTGTCTTGGGCTCATGCTCTGTATGATGAACCTTGCAGGAAATAAATAGGAGAAAATCTAATGGGAGATTATATACTCCTCGCTATAAGCTGCGTCCTTGTTAACAACATTCTGCTTGCACAGTATCTGGGTTGCTGTCCTTTTATGGGCACATCAAAAAAAATGGAAACAGCAATTGGAATGGGAATGGCCGTCATCTTTGTTCTTGTTATGGCAGGTGCAATAACGTGGCTTATTGAGGCATATGTTTTAAAACCGTTCAATCTTGAATATCTTAGAACTATTGCTTTTATTCTTGTAATAGCTTCTCTTGTTCAGTTTGTTGAAATGTTTTTAAGAAAAAGCATTCCAGCGCTGTATAAAGGTCTTGGAATTTTTTTGCCGCTTATTACAACTAACTGCGCTGTAATGGGGGTCTGTCTAATAAATATCAATGAAGAATATACATTTGTGCAGAGCCTTGTCACATCATTTAGTTATGCAACTGGTTTTGGTCTTGCCCTTGTTCTTTTTGCAGGGGTACGTGAACGCATACTTTTGGCCAGGGTTCCAAAACCGCTCGAAGATACCGCTATCGGGCTTGTTACTGCGGGGATGCTCTCTCTTGCGTTTTTTGCATTCAAAGGAATGGTTTAAAAATAGTAAATACGGGGGGACTTTTGTAAATCAAATATATTGCAAAAAGTCCCCCTGACTTGTCTGGAAGAAAATACCGCTTAAATTTTCCCACCGCACTAACGTCTCAAAACCTAAAACTTTTTTCTGTTTCGTGTTTTCGTGATTCTTTAATTTATAGAAAAAGGATAATAGTTCAGCAACTAAGTCACAAAGGCACAAAAGGACTTTAATTTTAAAGCGTTATCAAAAAGAGAAGAAAAAAGTTGTAGATACGGCATATACTGCATATTAAGAATTATATTATAATCTTGGTGTCTTAGCGCCTTTGGGGCTGAACTATTACGAAAAAGGCTATATATTTTGGCAAGTGAAGAAGGCATTGTAACAAAGGTTTATTCTTCTACGGCATGGGTTAAATGCACTAAATCCGCTGCGTGTGAGTCGTGTTCGGCAAAAGGTTTCTGCGATACTGTTGGCGGAGGAGGGTCTGATGATGATGTGGAGGTAGAAGCGATTAATGCTGTGGGAGCAAAGGTCGATGACAGGGTTACTATCAGCTTTGAAACATCCTCATTATTAAAAGTATCTTTTCTCGTTTATATGGTTCCGGTTTTATTTTTAATCCTTGGGGTAATTATCGGTGATAAAATTGCGGCGATATTTAATTATGATCAATCAATATTTTCGGTGCTTGTTGGTTTTTTATTTTTATTTGCCGCATTTTTCTTTGTTAAAGCAAAAGGAAAAGAGCTATCCAAGAAAGATGAATATCAACCCAAAATCATAAGAATCTTAAACCGTACCCTTTCCCCTTGAATCGAATCAGGGAGCAAAAACTCAAGCGATCTTTATGACTTTGTTCAGAAATCATCAAATCACCTTTGGCGGGATAGCTCCGTTTCAATTCCATTCTGGTCTGATTAAAAGCCGACCAATAAATAATATAAAATTAATAAGTTATATTAATAGATCAGATGGTTTTTTCCGTCAATCCTTAATAATGTAAAATCATAGGGAGACTGACGGTTTTTTACAAATTGTCAAAGAGCAGTACTTATAAGAAGTTATCGGTATCATCTTTTTCAAAGCCGCATATATCTTTATCCATCCATTTAATATCACGGCTTTTGAAAAATATAACCGAATCTATAGTGCTATCAATAAGATCGTTAACTTTTAATTTCATTTCTTCAAATTTGGCTTTGGTAATTTCCCCTTCAAAGACTGAATTCTGAATTCGGATAAGATATTTTTTCATTAATTTAAAAATCTGCCTTAGCCTCTTCCTGCCGGCCTTTGTTTCCGTATTTATATCATACATCGCAATCACATACATGATTACCACCACATTTTAAAGCCGGTATATTTTTCTTCGCCAATAATATGTTTAACGATTTTATAACACTCAAGCCTGATAAGTCTTTTGTAAGAAACATGCCGATTAAGCTTTTTATGTTTAATAGTTGTTTTCAGCCTTTCATCATATTTTCTTAAAAATTTCATCCTGCCTTTATCTTTCAAATAGCAGTAGTTAAGGTCTTTTTCCGTATCTTTTTCAGTTAGCTCATTTTTATTGATCATGGTGAAGATCATTCTATCAAGAAGGATGGGTTTAAAAATTTCCGATATATCAAGGGCGAGGGAATAACGCCTGTATCCTGGCTCATGGAGAAAACTGACTGTAGGGTCAAGCTGAGTTCTGTAAATTTCAGACAGAATTGATGTATAAACAAGGGAATTGCCAAAGGAAATCAGGGAATTTATAAAATTATCAGGGGGTCTTTTTACACGTTTTTTAAATTCGATTTTATTTTGAACAATCTCGTTAAAGGCAGAATAATACAAATCCCTGATATTTCCTTCGATGCCCATTAAATATGAGATTGAATCTGCTGCTTTTAATGATTTTTTCAATTCTTTTATCTTCAGAATCTTTTCACCGACATTCCTTCCTCTGTTATTGTAATATGTCAAGTTTGTAAGAATGTTTGAAGCTGCTGCATTCAAAAACTCATAGGCGAGAATCATTCTTTTTTCTTTATCAAGATAACAGCGGTCGTTCAAAAAGAAACCAGCCGGCAAAAGGGATAAGAGCCGACGTTTTCAGGATTATGATTCGAAGGCCCCAATATCCAGACGGCAAAACAAAAAAAGACTGGAACGAAAGCCGTCCCATAGTGTTAACGTCACTAAGTTCGGGATCGATGCTCCCGTTCCAGAACTTGTATCATAACAAGAAAAAAACCAAATAGTACAAGTTTTACCGATTTGTCAAGGAACAGCTAAAGGAGCAAGAAAAAATGCTTGATTAAATAGGTTAATCCAGACAGAAATTAAATATTGTTTTTGGGCATAACATACCCCAAAATTTTACTTGACTTTCCACGGATTAACTTCGTGGTTTAATTTTATTTTTGATAATCCTGACCGTTTCAAAAAGCGCAGTTTATAGCCGTGTAAAATATAGCTTGCAGCACGACATTGAATCTGTTATTTTTATATAAAATATAATAAAAGGATTCAGATTATGACATGTTTCCGGGGTCAGCCCTTGACATGGGACATTAAATTCCCCGTTACTTCATTCAAATCGCGATTCCCGTTGCGACTTTTAGGAGTGCCTTGATGTCGATTATCAACACCTATGAATATCCTATGTCAAGGGCTGACCCCGATTCCTGACCTTTCTTTTGGAGGCGTTAGCTTCCTTAACTGCGCCAGTCGTTCGCTTATTGGTTAATGGAGGTGCAAATGTTTAGAGAACAGGTTATCAAAGGACTATCTTTTACGTTCCTTTTGATGTGGTGGATCCTGTCTACGCCAGTCTATGCTGAAGACATGGGGTTGGTCGATCTCCTGTCCAACCAACTTGGAGTCACTCGGCATCAAGCCGAAGGCGGAGCAGGATCGATTTTTCAGTCGGCGAAACAGAATCTTAGTGTTGAGGACTTTGATAGTATTGCAGAAGCTATCCCTGGTATTGACGAGATGATGGATGCGGCGCCAAAAGCGGAAGGGAGTTCAACTGCCCTTGGAAGTGTTTCGTCAATGATTGGCGGTAACTCGAACAAGCTCGGAGGGCTGGCAGGCTTGACAAGCACTTTCGGCAAACTTGGTATGACCGGTAACATGGTTGGAAAATTTATACCAATAGTCCTCGATTATGCTAAGGACAAGGGCGGCGAACATGTAATGAGCCTCCTCAAGGGCGTTTTGTCATAGCCGGCAGCCAAACTTGGCCTTTTGTTGAGGTATATACCTGCCATCTCTAAAGCGATTACTATGAGGCTGAAAGAAGCGGGCCAAGATAGTCAATAACGTCCATGACTATCCATAAGAGCCAGAGCTTGAAGGCAATTGCAGAAAACCTCGGTCGGCAGGCCACGCTCGGAAAAGTCTTTGTCAACCCGTACAGCCGGTCCCTGACTCTTCAGGGCTTTGAGTTGAAAGACCCTGAAGAAACGGTGCTCTATAAGCGGGCGTTCTACGCCGAGATCCACAGGGTGCTGGGGGCTCTGCAACCTGTGGGTGAGGGGGAGATTAGAAGCCTGGCATTGGATCGGAGCGCCCGGATACAGGCACTGCTGGTCCAGAATGATCAGGTTGCGGATACACGTGTTTTTCTGCTCGACGTCAACAATAGAGGCAAGTTCGAGGACGTCAGGGTCCGCCTGGATCTCAAACTCAGCGACTACACGCGGTATAGTATTTCGCGATGAGGGAATGTCCTCAAGCCGAAAGGTACAATATTGTTTTTCTGAAGAGCCATAGGTTGGAGAACACATAAAAATGCAAGGAGGAAATCGATGCTACGACAGGCTCTATTCATCATGCTGCTCGGCTTTTTATTGATCCTGAGCGGTTGCGCATTTCATTCCACGGCCAAGGACTGGAATGGCCTTACTGGAAGCGACGGCAAGCCAACCTACTACAAGACAACTACGAAGGTAGCCTTTAAACTGTTGATAGTGGTACCGTTCATCGGGAATAATGCCATTGACGGCATGGTCGATGATCTCACCAAGGAGATCGCCGAGGCGAAGGGCAATCACGTCCGCATCGTTCAAGGAAGCAATGAAAACTACTGGTACGGTTTTCCCCCGTTCACCTGGATTCTGACGCCGGTTTTGACAACGGTGTCAGCGGAGTATGTTCCAGATCAAACAGCCTACATCGATGACCAGAAAAAAATCCGGTCGGACGAAAAAAGCGATACAGGGCTCAATCCTGTCAAGTGGTAGAATGGGAGAAACGGGGTGTAGTGCCCTTGACATGAGACCATGTGAAATAGGCCCCGACTATTCCACCTTCAATAACCCTTTCGGTAATCAGCAATTTCCGAAAAAGTCAGCGAGCCGATGACCGATATAAAGGCAAGCTTGGGCGGACTGAGCGCTATCAGTCGCAAGATTGGTGCCCGTCTGAATTTAGCAAACGATCTGCTCAAAGGCACGAAGCAAAGTGGTCGGAGCGGTCGGAACCTACTGGTTGCAGGTTATAGGCGCGATTCTGAATCTGTTCCTTCAACGTTTAAGAGACTGATACCATCCTATCGGTCACGCTTGTTGTTAATTTTTAGTCAGGAGATTTCCTGATGGACATCCGTTTATCCTACGCCACATTGTCGCGCGCGAAAAAAGGCGCGATTATCACCGCCATTTTGATTTTGCTATATGCAATCTTTGGCTTTCTGATTGCGCCCTCGATTCTCAAGTCCAACCTGATATCAGGCATAGCTGAGCAACTTGGCCGAAACGCCAGTGTGAATGAACTCAAGGTGAATCCATTTGTGCTTTCGGTAACGGTGAGGGGTTTTGAAATGAGTGAGCCCGATGGGGAGCGATTCGTTGGCTTTGAAGAACTCTATGTCAATTTTCAGCTTTCCTCGATTTTTCGCCGAGCATATACCTTCGATGAAATCCGTTTGATTGCACCCGATGCACGGGTGAAGGTTTTTCCTGACGGTAGCCTGAATTTTTCAGACCTTCTTGCCTCATCAGACGTAGCGGAGCCCCCCCCGGATCAGAGTAACGAGTTGACGCCTGTTTTAATCTTTCGGCTGCAGATTGAACAGGGACGCCTGGCGTTTAGCGATCTTGCGCGGCCCACGCCGTTCAAAACGGAGTTTTTTCCGATACAGATCACGTTGAACAACTTCAGCACTTGTAAGGATAGCAAGAGTCCGTACGCCTTCACTGCAACCACAGGAGAAGGCGAGATACTGAGTTGGGAAGGCAACTTCTCGGTCAATCCGCTTCGATCCGAGGGGCGTTTTGCCCTAACCGGCATCAAGCTGCGTACACTGTGGAAATACGTTCAGCATCAGGTTGGTTTCGAAGTGACTAGTGGGTCCATCGACATGGCTGCCCGGTATGATATGGATGCCAGTGGAGAGGCTTTTCATTTTGAAGTGATTGATGGTGAGTTGAAACTGAATGAGTTCAAGCTGGCTGAGAAAGGCTTGGATGACACGCTTGTTTCAGTGCCTTTCTTTTCCGTGCAGGGAGCTCATATAGATCTCAGCAATAGGGAGGCTGTGTGTGTTTCTGTCAAATCCAGAGATGCCAGGTTTAAGGCATGGCTTACTTCCGGTGGCACCTTCAATTATCAGACGTTGTTTCCAATGGATGGTCTTGAAGATGAGGGCGAAACATCCGGGATTCCGGATCAATCAGAGGCCGAGAGCAAACCTTGGCAGATCAGCGTCAACGAACTGACGCTGGAAAACTATGGACTATCGCTTGAAGACCGCACGCTGGCTAAACCGGTGCGTGTCAATCTTGAGCCGATCAACTTGAATCTGAAAAATGTGACTAATCAGAAAAATTCGCGCGCAGAGGTTGCCCTTGCCCTCAAAGTCAACCAAACAGGAACCGTGGCTGTCAAGGGTCTGGCCAGCATTAACCCGGTATCCGCGGAGCTCGCCTTGCAGGTTGCACAGATCGCCTTGAAGCCGTTCCAGTCATATGTGGATTCTGTTGCACGGCTTGAACTCGTGAGTGGCACAGCAAACCTCGATGGTCAGTTCAATTATCGGACTTTGGGTAGCCATGGACCCGAAATGCGCTACGAGGGCAGGGCAAGTATCGATGGCTTTGAGTCCGTGGACCGATCAGGTTCCGAGGATTTCCTGAAGTGGGAGTCCGTTTCGTTTAATGGTTTGGTCCTTGACGTTGAGCCTGACAAGCTGAGTATTTCTGAGATTGTTGCGAATCAACCCTACGCCAGGGTCATCATATGGCCTGACAGAACGGTTAATCTGACCAGCGTCTTTTCCACTCAAGATGATGAAACGACTGGAGATTCCGATTTAGAGGGACAGGTCCCAATCCCAATCCCAATCCCAATCACTATAAATACGGTCCGCATTGAAAATGCTTCGGTGAACTTTGCCGATTTGTCCATGAAGCCGAGTTTTGCCACGGGTATCCAAAATTTGAACGGGGCCGTCAATGGCCTCTCTTCCGAGTCTTTAGCGCGGGCCGACGTCCTGCTCGAAGGTAAGGTGGATAAATACGCACCGGTGAAAATTTCCGGTCAAATTAATCCTTTAAGCGAAGATGCCTACACGGATTTGGCGCTGTCTTTCAAGAACATCGAACTTTCGACTTTTACGCCATATTCCGGCAAGTTCGCTGGTTATGCCATCAAGAAGGGCAAGCTGTCGTTGGATCTCAAATACAAAGTGTCAGAGGACTTGCTTATCGGCGAAAATGAAATCTTTGTGGATCAGCTTACTTTTGGTAAGCGCATAGATAGCCCCGATGCCACAACATTACCGGTCGGTCTCGCTATAGCCCTGTTAAAAGATCGTGAGGGGAGAATCGACATTGATCTACCGGTGCGGGGCGATCTGAGTGACCCTGAGTTCAGTTATGGTCGTATTGTGGTCAATGCCCTGGTCAATCTGATTACTAAGATCGTGACATCCCCGTTTGCTGCGCTGGCTAATCTTGTCGGCGGAGATGGGGAAGAACTGAGTTTTGTGGAATTCGAATTCGGAAGTGCAGGGCTTTTGGCCGGGCAAATCAGAAAGCTTGATAACCTGGCTAAGGCCCTTTACGAGCGGCCGGCGCTTAGACTTGAAATCAAAGGAGCCGCAGATACAAAATACGACAGGGTGGCGCTGGCCGAAGCAGAACTCCTGAGTCAAGTAAAACGCTCAAAACTAAAAGAACTGGAAGCCGCTAAATTGTTGGCTCCTGCTCGCGCCGAGGAGATTTTACTGTCTGAGGATGACTATGCCCGCCTCATTACTCAGGTCTATGTGGACAGATTTGGAGAGCATCCCAAGACCTTATTTGTATCTGATGCTCAACCCGCAAAACCGCCGGATATCGAGTCCAGGGTTCTTATTGCTGCTTCCAAGCAACGATTAATCGAAAGCATGCCCGTTGATGAAACAAGCCTACGGCGTCTGGCTCAAGAGCGGGCAAGTCGGATCAAGGGTCATCTGACCGAAAAGGGAAAAATTCCGGACAAACGAGTGTTCATAGTTCAAATTGAGGTCGGCCGCGCTTCGGATGGCGATGCTATACGTACCAATCTCACGCTGTTAGGAATTTAGGGCTTGCCCTATGGGGCCAAAAGCCCTAACCACTATTAGCTTCAATATGCTCACCACAGAGACAGAGAACACACATCTGAACTAATCCAACAATTGAAGGAAATTGTTATGTCAAAGAAGATTCGTATCTACTTTATCTTTGTTGTCACTTTTCTGTTATTTCTGGCAGCCTTTTCTCTGGCCGATGAACGGAAATCCAACACCGAAGAAAAAGAACAACCAACGATATCCCTTTCTGAGGATATGGGGGACGCCATGGTCAGAGAGGCCTCCCGAGTCAAAGAGGAATTTGAGAAACAGGCCCGGTCTCTTTTTGAGCGAACCCCTATGGGCTGGAGTTGGGAGACGATCGAATATTTATATAACTGGGCGTTTACCTTGCCGCTCAAAATTCCTGAATTTCTGAAGCATGTTATGAAGCAAAGTCGGCTACTCGGAGCAGCGGGCTCTCTGATAATGCTCACTTTTATTATAGCTGTCCTTTACAGCCTATTTGGTCAAAATCGGCTTCTGGTGCGAATTGAAACTAAAGTCCAGCCATTAAGAGAAAGAATACCGGAGGCTCTTTACCCTTTTTCCCTCTCAGTTCTCAAGGTAGTTGTTGCCGCCTTGATACCGCTATTACTGCTCGGGGTTTTTGCTCTGATGAACGCCATGATCAATTACAAAGCAGATTGGTTTCAATTGACTGGACGTTTGATGGGTCTCTGGGCTATAGGTGCTCTCATTATAGGCCTCCTGCGAGAGTCATTAACCCGCGATTATTTTCCGGCCACTGCTCTTTATGGTAAGACAATATTTCGTTTAGCGCGCCTTGTGTTGCTATATGTGCTGGTGGGTATTGTTGTATTCTGGGCTGCAGAAGCTTTTCGAGTTCGTGACGATATCCTGCACCTGCTCAAATTTGCCATATCCATTTCAGTTGTTTTTATTTTACTACTTTTACTTCTAAAGAAAAAAGCTTTGCTATCCTTACTGCCAGATTTTCCATATCGAAGCTACCAACGTTTCATTAAGATGCTGAATAGATATTATTTCCCCCTGATATTTTTTTCATTCCTCACTGCACTCCTTTGGTGCATCGGTTATATGCAACTTGGTCGGGTTGTCTTGATTAGAACCTGGTATACGGTTGCTGCATATATTTTCATAATGTTTAGCTACAACACATTTCAAAGATGGTTACGGAAATGGTCTGAGAGAATTGACGATTCTGATGAAACAGCGCAATTTCTTTTTCGATCAATCAAAGCATTGCTTTTGTATGTCACCGTAATGACTACAGTTTTCATTGTCTTAAATCTGCTGGGACTGCTTCATCCTCTCCAGCGAATAATGTCTTTTCCTATTTTTGAACTGGGGGATACACAGGTTACTCTTTGGATCATTATAAAAGCCGCTCTTATCCTTCTATCCTTTGTTTATGCTTCGCGGCTATTGCAGGCCTATCTGGATTACAAGGTCTATCCTTCCCTCGGTATTGATCCCGGCCTGGGTTATGCCCTGAATACCTTCTTTAAGTATTTTTCGTTTGCCATTGGGTTTCTAATATCCATAAAGGTTGTCGGCATTGATCTTCGTTTTCTGCTTGTTTTTGCAGGCGCCGTCGGTATCGGCATCGGCCTTGGGCTAAAAGATATGGCCGCCAATGTGATTAGTGGGTTCAGCATCATATTCGGAGGACAAATTCGAAAAGGGGACTGGATCGAAGTAGGTGATACTCTCGGAGTCGTTACAGATATCTATCTTCGTGCCACCAAGATTCGAACAAGAGACAATATCGAGTACCTTATTCCTAACTCTGATTTCATATCCAGCATGATTGTAAATTATTCACTGTCATCACCAATGATCAGAATAGAACTCTCCGTGGGTGCCTCTTATAGTTCAGACCCCAGGGAAGTAGAGAAGATATTATTAGAGGTCGCTCAAAAAGAGTCCATGGTGGCAAAGTATAAAGAACCTACTGTAAGATTTGTCGAATATGCAGATAGTTCGATCAATTTTGAACTGTTAATTTGGATAGATGTGCGGCAAACAGCACGGAGAAGGGTTCGCAGCGCATTATATTTTGCTATTTTTGAGGAATTTTCGAAAGCTGGAATTGAAATTCCTTTTCCCCAGAGAGATATTCGTATCCTCAGCCATGCCGGGCAGCAAGGGTGACCCCATTTCTCAGAGCACACCATATCACAATACAAGACAGAAAGACAAGGATAGTGCCCTAAATAATCACCTACCACCCGTAGAACGGGTGGTTTGATGAAGACCCCTCGAAGGGGTCTAAAAGCATAGCGATTCATAGCAGATTACAATCCAATATCAAGGATGTAGCCGTTAAATTACCTTTCAATGCGTTGGGAAAGAATTGTATTTTCATTTGTATTACTCTACCAGCGGAGAAAATACAATGTCGAAATCTTCCACTCGAAAACGTCCCTGTTGCATTTGCCGCAAGTGGTTCCTTCCTGATGTCCGTCAAAAAAACAGGCAAAAAACCTGTGGTAATCCTGAGTGCCAAAGAGAACACCATCGAAGACAATGTGCAAAATGGAACAAAAAAAACAAAGAATATTTCCAAAGCAATTACCTGAACAAAAAACTGGAAACAATCGGTAAGCCTCCACCTGAAACAGGTGCTTCACAGCCTGTCACACACAAGATTCCCATACCTGGTTGCCGGATTCGGCCAATTCTTCCGCGTGACATAATCCTGAGCGAATTCGGAATAAGAAATCTGGTCATTATGGACTATTTTGCCGAGCAGCTTTTGGCTCGCATGCGTGACAATCAGACTGGTTTTACCTGATCCAAAAGGGTTTGTTTCCGGTACAATATCTATCGACTATCCCTTCAAGGTTTTTAAGAGGCATCAATGAGCTAACCCCTTGTTTATATGAGAGATATCGACAGACTAATCGAAATATGATTTTAAGAGGCATGACATGTATAACCCATTGTAATCAATAGTTATATTGACAGACTAATCGCTACGGGTTTTTAAGAGGCAATCGACAGTGATTTGGGTTTAGGATACTATGAACCTGCTTTTTGGCAATCGGCCCATGCTGTCTTTTTTTGGCAGAGGCTGCACTTATAAACCTGTAATCTGTTGAGGTGTCCAATGAAACGACGATTTTCTGCCCAAGAATTATTTGAACTGAGAAATACCGTTCCTGTTGATTCGTTGATTGAGAATATATTGAATATTCCGGTAAAACAGAGCAACGGTCTTTTTCGATTTCTTTGTCCTGTTTGCAATGAATTTCAAACGGCAACCAATCTGTTTACCAACCTGGCAAGGTGCTTTCGCTGTGAAAGGAATTTCAACCCCATTGATCTTGTCATGAGTGCAAAAGGAATTGGTTTTGTTGAATGTGATGATAAGCGGTATGCATTGAAAGAGATGCTTAATTGTATTGGCAAGCCCGTAGGAGCGTCATAATGCAAAAGGAGCGGTTGACCACACTGGAAAAGGTAATTGACAAGAACCGGCGCAGTTTTTGTGTAATCGGCAAAGCCCTTAAGGAGATCCGCGATGACCGTTTGTATCGTTTTCTTTTGTTCAAGACCTTTGAGGCGTATAGCAGGGTTAGGTGGGAAATAGGTAAATCCCAGGCATACCGGCTCATTGAAGCGTGTCACGTCATGGACAACTTGTCCCCAATTGGGGACATTCTGACTGAAAATGAGTCCCAGGTTCGTTCGCTGGCCCCTCTGGCTCCTGCTGTCCAACGGAAAATCTGGCGTGATTTTTTGATGACAGATATGGAGTTGTCCGCTCTTAACATCAGAAAATACATTGCTTTCTGTATAACCGACAACCCTGGCACGGAGGTTGATCGTACGGGGATCATAAGCAACACCTATAAAGAGGCAACACTAATAATGCTCGAACAGATTCGTCAGGCACAAAGTGACGGATGGCAATCGACCTCGCAAGAAGCCGGCCTGTTTTGGAACAGGGTTATGAAAGAAAAAATAATGTTCGACACGCTTAAGGTGGAGGCAAAATGACACACAGTAATGTTTTACCGGAGATATCCAATTTGTCACTGGATGATCAGTTTCTGATATTGCTGCATAAAAAGATCATGAACAAGACCGGATCAGCCAAACGGCGGACAAAAAAATACTACACTGATCAATACAGAAAAACCGGTTTGATACCAGCCCCGCTTCTGCTTGCCGGCAGAAGGATTTTTGAGGGCAGAAAGTGCAGCGGACGTCCGAGATCGCTTGACATCAGAGTCCGGAAACGGTTCATCGAAATGGTGAAGGCATCAGTTGATCCGATAGGTGAAGACTTTATCTTCATTACCCGCAAAGCACGAACCATCAAAAAGTATCACCTGTGGCTTGAGGAGGAGTTCAATAAAAGCATCTCATTAACGGCCCTGAGGACGTTGTGTCAAAGCGGAAAATTTGAAACCGTACTTTTAGAGCCCGATTTTGACGAAGAAGAGGTGGTGGTAAAACACTGCTTCAATGCCGAACCTGTGTTTGATCTGATTCAGGTAGATGGATGTGCCTTTAGATACCTTAAGATCAGGGACAAAAACGGAATGTGGAAAAAGCCGCAGGTCATCGAATTTTATGATACAGGCTCACGGCACATGTTTGTTCTGGATTTCTATTTTTCCGAAACCAGCCAAAATGCCGTTGATCTCTTCCCCCAATTTTTGCTGAGCACGCCCTTTCCGGAGAAAAAAATCAGACTCAGACCGGACAACGCCAAAGGGTTTTTGAACCTGAAGCATTCACTGCCTGGTGGATTTTACATGGAACCGGACTTCGCAAGAGTCTGTGCTCCGAAAGACAAGGTTCATCTGGAGTCGTCCCGTCGCAGTTTACACAATTTTGAAATCCGAATCATCAAGACGTTTGAGGACAGAATCGTCAAAAAACAACCCGGGTATATTTTTAAAAACGGCAAGAGGGAAAAGATCACAGTCACCCTTCTTGATATGGGCATTGAGGAATTGAGAAAACACAACATCCTTGAAACCTGCCGCAAGGAACACAACGGTTTGAAACACAACTTTTCGGAGAACGGCATGACCACAACATGGATCCCCGAACAAAAGCTTGAAAATTATTTGTCGGAAGTCAGTCTCATTGAATTTTCGTCTTCTGATGTGAAAGAGTTTGTTAAATACGGCTTTCGTCGAATACAGCCACGGTGTCGAATACGGGAACAATCACGTTTGGTAACAGGAAATATTACGTGGCAGCAGGTGCTGAGAATTTCAGCAAACACAAAAGCACGAAAGTGTATATTTCGTGTTTTGCAGATAAACTGTTCATTTTCGAGTACAAAGACGACGGTCTTCTGCTTGGGGAGGCCCTTTGTCAAAAACCCTTTGAAAAACCGATTTATCCTGAGCACAAAATTGAGTCAAACGAGGTGGAGCTCATCGCAAAATTCCTGGAACAACAGGGGATGGTAATTGAAAAAATCGGCACCGCGATGTTCAATGCCTTTCTTCTGGATTGCGAAAGGCAGCAGCGAAAAACCTGTGTGGCACCTTACGCCTCTTTTGGAGAAAAATAGCATGAAACGAAAAGAGAGCTTCATCAACGACAAACGCCGCATTTCGTATCTGAGCGCAATCTACAACCGAATCTACAGAGGCCAGAGCGTTCTGATTGAAGGAGATTACGGTGTCGGAAAAAGTCGCTTTTTAAAGTTGCTGAAGCCCAAAAAACTTCACGGGGTGTGGGCAGAATCTTTGTTTAACATCCATGAAATTCTCTCCTCTATCCTTAAAGACTTGAACTATGACACGACAGCCACATACCGGCGTACGCCCGAATACCTGAAAACAATATGCTGCCTCACGGACTTTTTCATTATTATTGACGAGGCCAATGATCTTGACCGCCGTGTATGGCCATACCTGAAACGAATCATTGATGCAGACGTTCCCATTGTCCTTGCGGGACTGCCAAAGGTAAGAACCTTTCTTACCAGTGAATATCCCGACATCCTGAGCCGACTCAAAACGCTTATTTTGTACCCGATCGTAGTGGAAGACTTCATTATTGAATATAAAGACTTTGAGTCTGATGCAATAGAACAGATCTATGTATCTACAAAAGGCGATATGCGAAAGTTCAAAGAGATCTGCACAGATTGTCTCGACAGGGCAAATGAGTTAAATTGCAGCTTTGTTGACATCAACCTCGCATTGGAATTTCTTTCTGATTTGCCTCCTCATTGAATCCCCACAGCCGTTTTTATCCTTACAGAAAATTCCTGCGCCATATTCACAACATCCGGAATAGATACAAATAATCCACGCTCTGAATTTTTACACCCTCCAGCAGTGTCACCACCGGACTACTTCCCTGCCATTTTCATCGGTATAGAATCCTGACATTGTTTTTTTGAGGAATAACACTATCTGCCTTGCCGCCGATGTGCGCCGAACATACAGACTATTCTTACCTAAACAAGAATAAGTAAAAAACTTATGGTTTTTAAAGACATTTTGAACTATCTTATTCTTTTCGGTTCCGAAAATATTTAGAGCCCTCCTGCAGAAAACAAACCGATAGAAAAGGTTCAAAACCAGCAAATGCATGAAACAAGGCACAATCGTTACAGTGTTTTGTCAGTGACAAAAAATGCCTTGCGTACACATGTCTCTGATTTTTAAGGATATTTATATGCTTTCATGATGAGGTGGGTTAATAATAGCGTTACACTATTTGTATCTTATTATTGGCAAGCAAACGAAATAGCACCCTCTATATCAGAGTGACTTCAGACCTTATCAAGAGGATATGGGAACACAAAAACAATATGGTGGAAGGTTTTACCAAACGTTACTGAGTTCATCAACTGGTTTGCTATGAAGTGCACGAGAGTATGTAATCCGCTATTGAGCGGGAGAAACGATTAAAAGAATGGAAGCGAAAGTGGAGACTCTACTTCTTCACCACGTTTCTACCTTAATCACGCCATATAAATCAAACCGTATAGAAAAAGAAATATAATCGCTGCGCAGGGGCTAAGGCCGAACCGCTGAATCCTGTAAGAGTTTTTTCATTATAGGGGGTCTATCTATGAGTTCTTGATATGACACCCTTTTCCCTTGAATCGAATTCCAATCGCCACACAAGTTTATCAATGTAAATCTATAATGCAACCAGAATAAGCGCCAGCATCTTCATCGACACCCGTTTATTGTTGTTTTAAAGGTATAAATTGTCACAAGGTTTAAGGAAGCGGTAACGTGCCGATTACATTATGGAATAGGGTCAGTATAATTTTTGGAAAAAGTCCTAATGTTATTGAAACACCAGCAATAAACAATAGCGGAATCAACATCATAGCCGGAGGATCCTTAATTTCTCCGTGTGCATGAAGCTCAATATCAGGATTCATTTTGCCGAAAAATATTATTTTTGCCGACCTGAATGTATAAGCTACCGTCAATGTAATTGCAGTGGCTGCAAGTATGGCTATAATCAGACCACCAGGCATCATTTCTATACCGGTATGAAATACCCCTGTAAAAAGAAGCCATTCTGCCGGGAAACTGCTCATTGGAGGGAACCCTGAAAGCATCATAGCACCCATAATCCAAAGTGCAGTTGTTATCGGCATCTTTGACGCCAGCCCGCCCATTTGTCTCATATCCCTGATGCCAGTGGTATATACAAGAATACCTGCTGTTGAAAATAAAATTGTTTTACCCATAATGTGGCTTAAAAAGAAGAACATTCCACCTTCAAGACTTGTTATAGTAAGCGCAGCTATTCCAAGCAGTGAATACGCTAGCTGGCTTATTGTTGAACAAGCGGCAAAACGCTTAACATCTGTCTGTGCCATTGTAAGAAGTGAGCCGTATACCATGGTTGCCAAGCCCAGTATCAAAAGCGGCATTGAGAATACCTTGAAATCATCGAGAAGAGGAAAGACTAATATTCTGACTATTACATATGCCGCTACATTTGCATAAACAGCAAGCAACCCTGCTATACAGGTTGGATGTTCTGCATGCACCTGTGGCATCCATACCTGAAACGGTACTATAGCCATTTTTACAAGTAAGGCGACCAGGAAAAATAGAATAATCCAAAAAGCCATTGGATTGCCGGCAAGAGCTGATAGATCCGATATATGAAAGCTTCCAATCTGAGAATATGTCATTAATGCTGCTAGAATAAAAAACGATGCGCCTGTAATAGCCCACAAAAGACATATCATGGCCACTTTTACTCGATCTACATACCCAAACATCGCCATAATAAAATAAAGAGGTATCGGCAATAGTTCAAGGAAAAAGTACATTGCAATGAGATTTGTAACTAAACAGACCCCCATGAAACCTAATGGAAAACCTAAAAACATAATGTAAAATCGCGTATAGTGATTACGCCAGGTACGTTCATCTACATCTCCATATATTGCCTCAATTCTGTGTTCCACATAATGCATTGCATAAAAAGCAAGGGCTGCACAAAGCATGTTTATTATCAATGCAATAGGCAGGCTCAGACCATCACCAAGAAGGTCAAATGTAATTGCTGAACTCACAAATGGATAATTTTCAACAATTATTTCGCCATGATAAACCCTGATACATGCTAATAAAAGAAGACCAGTACTATATAGAAGGCTGCATCCGGCCAGCCAACCGGCATTTTTTCCTATTTGCTGTCTGGTCAGCAAAATGACAAGTGATGCAATAGCCGGAACAACTACTATTTGTAATAGAATATGAGACATCATTTTATCTCCGCAATGTCATAAAATTTTATAATAGTACCGCAAAAAGAAAACCAATAAAGATTATTAAAATATATACAAGATTAAATGCCAGATCCTCGGACTCAGTCTGCAGTCGAAAAAACAGTGCCGGGATTCTATCGACAACAAATCCTGGAATTTTTGTATGTGACAGATTGTCATAATTTTTTTCAATCTTGTTAGCCACAATATTACCAAGTTTAAGAGTTCCGTTCATGATAAATTTTAAATAAAAAGCATCTATATACCATCTATTCCAGAAGAACTTATGAAAGGACTGTAGAATTGAATTACCCTCCACCATAGCCTTTGGATCCCATTTTCTGGAAATATATATCATATAGGCTGGTATGGCACCTAAAAGTATAGACATTACAGAAAGCACTGAAACAAAGATATGATAATTGAACGGATGTTCTCCGGCAGGCATAACCGGCAAACTTAATGTGCCTGTCAAATTTGCACTAAATCCTTCTTGAATAATATGTTCAACCTTTGGGCCTAACAGTCCAAGGGCAACTACAAGAACTGCCAACACAGCGCATGCACCCCACATGGTTGGGGATGCCTCATGAGGGGGTTTGCCTTCTTCTTTAAGATGTTGTACGTTTTTGCTCTCCTGCCCGAAAAATATCATGCCTACCATGCGTGTTGTATAGAATGCTGTCAGCACAACGGTTAACATTGATAAAATAAATATCGGCAGATGATGAGCTTCAAGGGCCTTGAGCAGAATCATATCTTTGCTCCAGAATCCCGGAAAAGGCGGGAGCCCCATCAAGCATAGAGCAGCAATCAACATAGCTATCCACGTAATGGGCATATATTTCCTCATTGATCCCATATCATTCATGTATATTGAATGCGCTGCATGTATTACAGAACCTGCACATAAAAACAGACATGCTTTAAATACTGCATGGCTGACAAGATGAAAGATCCCGGATGTTGTGCCACCAACCAGAACAGACTGGCTTAAACCAGCCATACCCAGTCCAACCCACATGTAGCCGATCTGGCTGACTGTAGAAAATGCAAGTGCCTTTTTCAGTTCGAGTGCAACCAGACCCTGTGTCGCGGCAACAAAGGCTGTAATTACTCCAACCCAGGCTACAATTGTAAAAAACATGGATGCTTCTTCCACGCCTGCTACCCAGTAACCATAGTAAAAAATTGGAATAAACCTTGCGACCAGATAAACACCGCTTTTTACCATTGTTGCAGCATGAATCAAAGCTGATACAGGACCCGGGCCTGCCATTGCTTCAGGAAGCCATTCATGAAATGGAAACTGAGCAGACTTCCCGATAGGCCCCGCCAGAAGCAAACAGGTTGCAAGTATAATCATACCTGGTGTTTTTGCCATTGCAGGAATCCAGATAGATGCAGTTGAATAAAGCTCCATAATGTTTAATGTTTTTGCATAGTAGTAAACTATAAAAAAACCACCCAGCATCAGCATATCACCCAAACCTGTAACAACCAGGGCCTTTAACCCACAATGCGATGGAGTAGTAAATTTAGTCGGAGCGGGTCCACCTATCCAGTACTTCTTCTCGTCCCTCCAGTAGTAACCGATCAAAGCATAGCTGCACAAACCAACCAGCTTCCATCCAACAAAAAGAAACAATAAGTTGTTGACAAGAACGAGTAAAAGCATACTGCCGATAAACAAATTAACCAGCATCAGAAATCTGGTTTTCCCGGGGTCTCCCTCCATGTATCCGAGACAATATACCGCGATAATGCTGCTTACAATCGCAACGACATTGGCCAAAATAATGCTCAACGGATCTACCAATACACCGAATTCTACTAATATAGGCGCATCAAGCCATATGATTGAACTTTCCAGCGGCAATGCTCCGGGATGAAACAAATTCGGCAATATCATAAGACTGGCGGCTGCAGACAGCAATGGGAATAATACGGCTGCAGCGCTTCGTAGGGTAGGGCTGATCCGATCCATCAACGCGATCATTACTACACCTATGAAGGGAAAAATCATACACAACCATGCGAGTTGCAACGTATCCACGTATCGACCTCCTAAAACAGATGATGTGTAACCATCCCTGTTCTCATCATGTTAAAAACTTGCCGGGATGATATGTTGAATCACTGTATTAATTATCTCAGGACTGAAAATACCACAAACCAGTATCCCAGCAGCCATAATCAGTATAGGTATAAGCATACTTAATGGAACTTCATCTAATCTGTATGTTATATAAGGAGTTGTTCTTGAATAATCCGGAATTACTTCATCAAACGCTGCAATCTTTATGACCCTGAAGAAGTAAATAACATTAAGAATACTGCTAAATAACAGGACAGCCACAAAAATCCATTTTTCGGCATTAATTGCACCCATGATTAGATATATCTTGCTGAAAAAACCGCATGTAGGCGGTATGCCGACCATGGAAAATGCGCCGATCAAAAAGGCTGACATAGTAAACGGCATTTTTCTATATAAATCTTTAAAATCATTAATATTGCAAGAGCCCATTTTATAAACGATAGCTCCTGCGACCAGAAACACACAGCCTTTTGTAAAAGCTTCATTTAGAATGTGGAGTACAGCACCGGTAAGGCCAGATCTGTTTGCCAGTCCTATTCCTAATGCAATGTATCCAATCTGGGCCACAATTGAGTAAGACAGCATCTTCTTTAGGTCAGTTTGGGCGATGGCATATATTGAACCGACGATTATGGAAACGGCCGCCATCCAGGTGAGTATGGTTGTCACAGGAATTATCTCTACGAAGAAAACGGGCTTAAAGACAGTAAACATAATCCGTATCATCATGTATGCCGCCACCTTTGTCATTAAGGGCGCGACCAAGCCGCTGACCGTTGAAGGAGCATCAGCATACGCATTGGGAGCCCATGCATGCAAAGGATAAAGCGCCATCTTCAGGCCGATGCCCACGATCATAAAGACGCCTGCCGTCAACACAACTCTGGAATGGTAGAATTCCGGCAATCGTTGTGCCACGTCCAGCATATTCAGCGAGCCGGTAATAATATACAGATAACCTACGCCAAGAAGATAAAACGAGGCTCCGATTGTACCCATTATGATATATCGAAACGTTGCAAAAGGAGCTCCATCCCTGCCTATGGCCATGAGAGCATAACATGAAAGTGCCGCTATCTCTAAAAACACAAACACATTGAAGAGGTCCCCTGTTACAACTATTCCGAGAAGGCCTGTAACAAGGAGCAGGAAAAGCGAATAGAACGGAACAACTTTTTCGGGCATTTCCTTTTCAACACTCTTTTTGGAATATATGGAAACAATTAGACTAATAGCCGATATTATCACCAGAACAAATGCATTGAGATAATCTATTGCATACTCAATCCCCCACGGAGGAGCCCATCCTCCGAGATAATATGAAAATGGGCCGCTCTCTATTACTCTATTCAAAATGCCAAGAGATGATATAAGTGGAACGATGAGAACGGCAACGACCAATGGGTAGCACAGTCCTTTTTTCCACCATCCAATAATCGGAACAAAGAGAGCGGCTATTAAAGGAATGATTATTACAAGAGCAGCAAAATGTGTTGCCATATCTATACTCCCGTGTCTTTTCTTATTTTTATAATTTCGTCAAGCTCTAAGGTCTTATATCTTCTGAAAATCAGGATAAGCACCGCAAGGGCAACGCCTGTTGTGGCAATGGAAACCACTATCGCCGTAAGCATCAGCACATGAGGAAGAGGATTAATATAACTGGCGACATCGATAATAGCCTGTCCATGCCCGTGGGCCGCATGGGCATCCCCCATGAATATCGGAACCGTCGCTCCTCCCTTCTTAACGCCGATGGAAACGTAAAAGAGAATCACAGCAGACTGAAATATATTCATCCCGATCAGCTTCTTAACCAGATTTTTCTTACCCAGCATTGCATAAAGCCCGATCAGCAGCAAAATGATATACACCCAGAAGTTGTATTTACTGATAATGTACTCAAGCATATCAGTCTCCTTCTCCCTTTCGCTTTTTTCTTAACATAAGTATACAGCCGATCCCGGCGGTAAAAATAACCGCAGTTTCACCCATGGTATCGTATCCCCTGTAATCCCCCAAGACGGCAGTTACCATATTGGGAGTTGCTGTTTTTTCCAGAGCTTCCTGAATATACTTCGGTGATACATGGCTGCTGGCTGGAGAATTTGGATCACCCCAATCCGGCATTTCTTCAACACCGTATATAAGCAATCCTCCTGTCAAAACTATTATGAGTATCGCTATAACTTTCAATCCTTTGACCTCCTTTTTGTTTTATTGACAGCCGCAATAAACAATACTGTTCCAACTCCGGCACCTACGGAGGCCTCGGTAAAGGCGACATCCACAGCCCCCATCTCAGTCCAGAGGATGCACATAAAGAAGCTGTAGGCGCCAAGTATAATAACAGCAGCCAAAAGATCCTTAACGGTGATAGCTGCAATCGCACAGATAACGACAAAGATGCAGAGAATAATATCGAGCTGCCAGATCATTTGTTTTCCCCCCTGGTCCAAGGTTTAACACCGCACCGAAAAGCGGCCCTGGAAATGGCATGAGTCGCCGTAGGATTGGCTAAAAATATAAAAACAGCAACAACGACCAACTTAATACTGTCTAAAATAGCTCCGTGATGAAAGACATGATATAATGCAAGACCAATAAGACATATGAGCACTGCAAGGGTGTCTCCTTTTCCGGTGGCATGCATCCTGGAATAAAAGTCTGGAAATCGTAACAGGCCGATGGTACCGGTAGTGAAAAAGAAACATCCTGTTAGAATCAAGACAATGGATATTATTTTAACAACTTCCATCAAATTTCACCTCTCCCTTCAAAGTACTTTGCTGCTGCCAGTGTCCCGATAAAGTTCAGAATAGCGTAAACCATGATGATATCCAAAAACATCTCTATCCTGCCGTAGATAAATCCCATAAGTGCCAGTAACACCAACGTTTTTGTGCCGATTGCTCCAACTCCTACAATCCGGTCTATTATAGTCGGCCCGAACACTACACGATAGAGACAAAGTAAAACAAGCAAACAAAGGAAAATACTAGCGCCTAAATAAAAATTTTCCATCTCAATACTCCAAAATTAGTTATTAAGTTGATGAGCTCATTAGCTTAATAGCTAACTTATTGCTTTAATTAACCGTTAAGTTGTATTTATTAAGCTTTGAATACAATGTGCTACGGCTCACATTGAGCTGTTTTGCAACTTTTAATTTGTTCCAGTTATTCTCCTGCAAAATTTTCATAAGGAATCTTTTCTCATTTTCCTCAAAAGAGGTTATCCCTTCATTTTTTTCTTTTAACACTTCATGTAAGATGCGGGAAGGCAGTAACTCATGCTTAACTTCTTCACCTTCTGCCAGAAGGAAGGCATGTTGTATTGAGTTTTCCAACTCCTTGACATTGCCTGGCCAGGAATAGTCCATTAATATCTGCATCGTATCGGATGTAACACCGCTAACATTTTTCCCTATTTCTACATTCAGTATTTCTAAAAAGCATTCTGTTAGAAGGGGGATATCATCTTTCCTCTGCCTTAAAGAAGGGAGGTGTATATTAATTACATTAAGCATATAAGAAAATTCTTCATTAAAAGTTCCTATTTCGACCTCTTTCCCGAGATCAGTATTAACAGCGGCAATGATCCTGACATCTGTCTTAATAGTTTTTTTTCCTCCAAGCCTTTTTATAGACCCGTCCTGTAAAAAATTCTGTAGTTTGATCTGTGTCAACGGAGACATTTTATCAATCTCACTCAAAAACACTGTCCCGCCATTATTCTGCTCCAGACATCCTTTCTTTTGAGATACCGCCCCTTCAAAGGCGCCTGTTTCATGACCAAAAAGCCCGCTTTCTACTATAAACCTCGGATAAGCTGAGCAGTTATACACATCAAAAGGTTTATCTTTTCTCGAGCTGTTCAAATGAATACATCTTGCCACCAATGCTTTCTCCGTACCCTCTTCACCCTGAATCACAACCGATGTATCAGTAGGCGCCAGATTCAATATCATATTGTAGATCTGCTGCATCCTGGCAGACTGTTTATTGATCTCCTGTATCTTCAAGCTCTCTTCCCTTGAACATTCTTTTCTTTTGAAGGAAGCCCCCCTGTGGCTATATCCAAAAAAATTGAGAACATAACGGCCATAACAGCAATGCCAACACCGGTCTCAATGCCAAGAATACCAAGCGATCTTGCCTGCGCTATCCCTACGTGAAATATCTTGTCAAGCGCCCCATAATCCAGAAAATTACCCCCGAGTATAATGCACAACAACCCTATCCCAGAAAATATAAAAACTCCAAGACTACATAAAATAGTGTTTAATCTTTCTGACATCATGCGCAAAGCATTGTCCAGCCCATAAGTTATGACCAATAGAACTAAACTTGCCCCTAAAATTACTCCACCCTGGAACCCTCCTCCAGGACTGTAATGTCCATGAGCGATAACATACAGAGCATAAATCTGCATAAAGGGTATCAGCAACCTGGAAAGTGTCTTTACAATAACGTCATCTGATTGTTTAGTCATCATATCGTTTACCCCG
>DAOUSD010000165.1 GCA_030627405.1 Deltaproteobacteria bacterium | reverse complement strand
TCTTAAATTTAATTGTCCGCTGCCTCAGGTTAATCTCATATTCGAGTTTTCAAATTTCTGTAAAATTAAAAATACTTGTCTATTAATATAATTCATGATAATAATAAATTTTATTTTTTTTAACATTACATTGTGAATCAAAGTTCAAAAGGAGGAGAAATCCATGGCAGATAGCAACAAAGGCTCTATAATAACCGGGGCGATTCTTATTATAGTAATTGCATTCTTTCTACAGGTAATGTTTGTTTATGCGCAAAACAGTGACACCCCCAATAAGGCTGCTTCCGAATTTACAAGGGCATATTTTGGGCTCGATAGCTCAATGGCTGATCAGCTCTGTCAAGAAAGCTTGATAGTTGACGGGGTTAATGTTGTTGATAAATATATTTGTCGTGTTACCACAAAAGCCAAAACTGAGGGGTTCAGGCCCTTTTTTGTTAAGAACTACCTTTATCATCTCCAAACCAATACTATCAGTAAAGATGAAAACAAAGCAAAAATCAAATTAACCTGTGAAATAAAACACCCGTTACGCGCATTCTTTACCAAAGAATCCAGCCGGAAAGTTGAAGAAACATTTGATTTAATTATGGAAGATGGCAAATGGAAAGTGTGTGGGGATGTTTTCTCTCTTTGCGGCTAATTTTCAAACCAAAGCATCGCGATTTCTGCGGATTGCAATCCAATAAAATATAGGACGCAGCCGTCAAGCTAAAAGACTGTGAACCAGCAATTCTAATTTTAAAAAATAACACCTCCCCCTTCCTCCCATCAGGTGGGTGAACCCTGCCGTTAATCCCCCTTTGAAGGGGGATTAACGGGGATGTAGCGCACTATTGTAAAAAAACGCTTTACTCTGCAGTTCAATATTTTCTTATCATAAACATTTTATTTCTTAGTCTTACTACCATGCCATTAGGACGGGGGGAGTTAAAAACAGGGTCGATCCAGCATAGCCCGATGTTTAATTAAAAGTAATTATTTATTATGCCCTTCCTTTTGCAGCAGATCCCGATACCAGCATGAAAATTCATACATTCCCCAATATTTATCATCATCATTTATAATTCCAAGACAAATTTTGATCACTCCATTTCCATATGCATTGCTGTAAGTTTCATGATCTTTCGACTGCAAAAACTCTGTTATCAGCATTTGAGAAGTTCTTTTTGTTTTATCTTTCCTGATATCTATGGGATCTTTCGGTTCCTGGAAAGGGTTCCATTGATCATATCCTTTTTTCAGGATATGTTTCTGATTTCGTGGAGACATGCTATCGAAGATAGCTTTTTTTCTTTCTTTTTCTTCTTCGGGCGATATTTTAGTCATTTCTCTCACCTTCTTGTTTATCTTTGGTATTGCCTCTATTAATATCGCCAATCCCCAGATACTCTTCATCATATATAGTAAGAAGAGCCATGGATAAAGGAACTATAACCTCTGCCAGTTTTATATGCCTGGATTTAATCTCTTTAGCCAATTCAACGGATATTTCGTAAAGCTTGTTGTGTATTTTTTCCAGATTAACTGTTTGATACTGTTTGCCCTCAGCAAAAGCCGAAAAGCCGCAGGTATGGCTGACTCCGCCTATAGATATTGGTATTCCATAAAGCCTGCAAGTTATTGGCCTGTATTCATAAAGATCACACATACCATCATCATTAAGAAGAGGGCACCTTACACGCTTCTCCGCCATCTTGGACAATACCTCATTCTCTTCTTTTCCTGACTCAAGGTCTTTATATGCTTTTCTTTTAAGCTTATGTATTGTTCGGTCTGCTATATTTGACTTCTCAATAAGCCGCTCCCTTTCGCTATCCTTAAACTTTTTATTAAACTTGTCATTTATATATAATGCCTCAATGAGATAGAGGTCAAATAGAGCGTTACAGCAATCTGAGCACTTTGTTTTACATTTAACGCACTCCGGGTACTCGTTTTTTACACGCTCAAACACCTTGTCTGCAGTTGCTAAAACCTTTTCGTATTGTTTAAAAAAAGGCGTAAAATCTATATCCATAACTGTCTCCTTTACTAATCGGCATTAATGAGGCTTTATTAAATTAGCGCACCTTTGGTGTGGGCTTTCAGACTATGATTATATTATTTTTTCGTAGGGACAAATCTTGTATTAGCCCCTACGAAAAAATTAATCACCAATCAAACATTATTTGCCGTTCAGGGTTATCTTAACCCGGAACACTAAGGGCTCGCTCAAAACCTTGAACCATCATTACATGTCTGCCGCATAATTGTTTCACGTGAAACACTATTTTCCAATACAAAATTTGTTGAAGATTTTATCTATAACGTCGTTATTAGCTGAACTACCCGTTATTTCACCAAGCAAATCAAGCGCTTCATTTACATCGATGGCAATCAGCTCAAGAGGTGATTCACGATTAAGCCCATCAACGGCTGAACAAAGCGAGACCAGGCATCGATCAAGTATCAGCTTGTGTCTCAAGTTTGGAATTATCACAGTCCGGGGGTCAAAGCCGTTTTCTCCATGCAAAATTTTTATAATTAAATCCTTAAGCTCGTCAAGACCCCTGTTATAAAGAGCTGAAATTTCTACTCCGGGCATTTTTCTCCAGTTGTCCGGTGTATTGACTTTATGCCTGTCTGAAAACAAATCCGACTTGTTTATTACAAGAATAGAGTTCCTTGTATTAATCATTTTGAAAATTTCATGATCCTCATGTGTTAAAATGGAACCGCCATCAATGATAAACAAAATCAGATCCGAGCAATCAATATAATCTTTAGCTTTATTTATTCCTATGGCTTCAACAGGATCATCTGTATCGTGAAGCCCGGCAGTATCGGCTATAATAATGGGCATACCGCTCAAGCTAAAGGATTCTTCAATTAAATCTCTTGTCGTGCCGGGCAAGGCAGTAACAATCGAGCGCTCCTTTTTTACCAGAGAGTTCATAAGGCTCGATTTGCCGACATTCGGCTTTCCAACAATAACCAATTTTATCCCGTCTCTAAGAATATGGCCATTGTCATATTGCTCAATAAGTTCTTTTATTGTATTGATAATATTGTTTTGCAAAACATCGGTTATTCTATCGACATTAATAGTTTCTTCAACATCTTCCGGGAAATCTATGGCTGCGTTTATTTCTGCAAGAAAATTAAAAAGATAATCACTAATTCTTTCTATACATAGTTGCATTTCCCCCTTTATCAGGGAGGCCGCTATTTCTAAAGATTTGTTTGTCCTCGCATTTATTATATCTATAACCGCCTCGGCCTGTGTCAAATCTATGCGACCATTGATATAAGCCCGTTTTGTAAATTCGCCGGGACCGGCAATTACAGCCCCGTATCCTAATACTAAATCCAAAATAGACCTAAGGACAACCGGGCCCGAATGGGCCTGAATTTCTACAACATCCTCTCTGGTATATGAATGGGGAGCAAGCATAACTACTAGTAGAACTTCATCAACAAGTTGCTCGTTTTCAGGATCAACAATATAACCATGGTAAAGGCGGTGAGATTTAAAAGAAGAAATATCAGCGGAATTCTTATCTTCCGGGTTGGATATCGAAGAATGTGATCTTTGAAAGATCTGCAAAGCTATCTGCAAAGCGTTTTGACCGGAAATTTTTATAATACCAATGCCGCCGGTGCCTATTGGCGTAGCAACTGCAGCGATAGTCGAATCGTTCATGTTATAAGCTGTAATGCTTTTGCACTTTTAAATATTATTTTTTACCGAGCCCCAAGCACCTATGATTTTCTTTTCCCAAGATATTTCTTCTTTGGAAATATCAACAATTTCTTTAAAAAACCATCTCCCACGCTTTGCGTTCTAACGCTGCTGTCATCCCTTAAAGCAAGATGAACTGTTCTTCTGTCATGAGCATTCATTTGCCCTATTGTAATGGGTTTCCCGCTGTGTTTCGCTTTTTCAGCAAGCCTCCCGGCAAGCATCTTTAGGTTATTTTGTCTTTTCTCCAAATAACCTTCAATATCTATCTGAATTCGAATTCTCTGTTCGCTGTGTTTATTGACGATTTTTTCAACGAGATATTGCATGGCCTCAAGAGTCTGTCCTTGCTTGCCAATGAGGATCGCCGCATTGCCACCTTTTATATAAAATAAAATTCGGTCTGATTTTTTTTCAAACGATATTTCTGCGTCAATAGTTATTAGATCAACTATTTGCTGAAGAATATTTTTACCCAAATTTACAGACTCATCCGGTATAGAAGTGATTGCCTTATCGTCAAGGCGTGCCTGTTCTGTTGAACGCTCAACTTCGATGACATGTTCCTTTGATTTATTATTATGTTCAAGATCCTTCTCGATATTATCTTCAGGTGTTAAATCAGGCAATGTAACACGAATTTTTGCCTTCTTAATACCAACGAGACCAAAAATACCGGTAGCTCCATAAGAAATAACATCGTACTTAAGTTTTTCTTTTGGGATTTTCAATTCTTCACAAGCTTTTTGGGATGCCTTTTCAACATCCTTGCCTTCAAATTCCAAATGAGGCGACATGAATTTCCTCCATTACTAAGGCAGTAAGTAAAAACAACTTGCACATCTTGCTTGCCTTTTGTTCCCTCTTCTGCGTTGCTTGTAGGCCATATAATTCATTATGCGCCCTCCTATAGCGCCTTGAAGACAAAACAAAATTTTTCGCAATATTGTGTGCAACTTGTTTCTACTCACTGCCCAAGCAGCTTATTTTGTAGTATAGTATTGTTGTGAGATAGAAAGGACGTTGTTTACAAGCCAGTATAAAACCAGTCCTGAAGAAAAATTTATAAAAATCACAGTGAAAACAAGCGGCATCAACATCATAATTTTGGCCTGTGAAGGATCGCCCATTGCCGGTGAAATTTTCTGTTGTAAAAACATCGTCGCCCCCATAATAATTGTCAATACAGGAATACCATATGGCGGCTGCATAAAAGGAATAGAAAAGCCAAAGTCAAAAAGGCGATCCGGTGCCGACAAGTCATTAATCCACCCAAAAAAAGGGGCATGCCTCAGCTCTATTGCTTCATACAACATCCGATACAGGGCAAAGAAAACAGGAATTTGCAAAACCATTGGAAGGCACCCACCCACGGGGTTTACCTTATATGTTTTATATAACGCCATGGTTGCCTCATTCATCTTTTT
>DAOUSD010000164.1 GCA_030627405.1 Deltaproteobacteria bacterium | reverse complement strand
GGGCTCGGGTATATTTAGCCTAAAATACAGTAACTAGTCAAGAATATTCATTTTTATACTGTTAATATACTCATC
Source organism: Deltaproteobacteria bacterium (assembly GCA_030627405.1). GTDB lineage: Bacteria > Desulfobacterota > Desulfobacteria > Desulfobacterales > ETH-SRB1 > B13-G4. The sequence continues at coordinate 5,106 of DAOUSD010000164.1, read as the reverse complement.
ATTTATCCTTAAACACCAGCAAGGTTAATTTAATTTGTCGTAACTACTCATGTTCAAAGTTCCACGATTCAAGGTTAGAGAGCGATGAAGATTGAACTGTAGCGCTCTACAGCTTCATGCCCTGCGGCTTGCGGCTGCGGCAAACTCGATACTTGCAGGATTTAGGTTGCACGTTAAAATAATCTATGCTAATTTTAAATTATTATGAAACAATATATTATTGATGATCTAAGGCTCGGAGAATACGAAAAAATTAAGACTTATCTGGATGAGAACGTTGGTTCTTCAAAGATAGATGGAATATACTGGATACAGCTTGATGAAAATATCCTGACTGATATTCAGGCTGAACATAAAGAATGCCGGCCATTTTATTTTGCAATAGATATAGAACCTGACCGTGTATCCTGTGAACTTCTTGTAAGATCCAGAAGTACAATAAAATGCAATTGCACAAGCTATGCAACTGAATCCCAACGCAACTGGATTATTCAGTTTGCCGACTCAATATTCGAAAAACTGGGAATAACGACTTAGGAGCCAAGTATAAACAAGCAAAAAGACAATCAAGATGTATAAGTTATTTTTACTTGACGACTTAGGTGACGGTTCACGGTTGCTCAAAACAGAAAACTGTAAAGAAACCTTTGAAAAATGCTCAATTTTGTTCAAGTTCAAGGAGGGCGAAAATTTTAACTGTAGGAATACATTGAGTATTTCGAGGCTTAAAATTTGAGCCTGACGCCGAAATTGGGCAAAAGGGGGCGTTTTGCAAAGCTCTCGTAAACCGACAACCGTGAACTATAGACTGTCACATAATAAATTTCACTGCGTTATCGGTCGTCGGCGTATTACAATACAGCCTTCTCCCTCTAGCCTTGTGCAATTTAATATGTGACAGTCTATATTACTATATATGATACGAACTCTGATTATTGCAATATTTGCTCTTCCTGTTACAGTCTTCTTCAGCAGCCTTACCATACTTGCATCTTTTATATATAAAAATAGCGATCCGGCTTATAATTGTACAAAAGCATGGGCTAAATTTGTGCTTGCCGTCAGTCGCATTAAAGTAACCGTCAATGGTCTTTACAATATACGACCTGACAGGTCTTATATATACATGTCTAACCACCAGAGCAACTTTGATATTCCCGTTGCTCTGGCTTATCTTCCTTTTAAGTTCAGATGGGTTGCAAAAGCAGAACTTTTCAAAATACCGATTTTCGGTTATGCGATGCACAGGATTGGGCATATTAATATTGACAGATCAAATCGCAGGGCTGCTTTTAAAAGCTTAAAAAAGGCTGCAAAAAATATTCGGGAAGGAGTTTCGGTATTAATCTATCCTGAGGGTACACGCAGCAAAGACGGTAATATCAGGCCATTTAAAAAAGGCGGGTTTGTTTTAGCAGTGGAATCCGGAGTTCCGATAGTTCCTGTAATAATACACGGAACATGGCCTATCATGCCAAAGAATAAAATCATTATAAGGCCGGGAAATGTTACTATAGAAATTAAAGAACCTATTGAAACAAAAAATTATAATAGAAAAACCAAGGACGATCTTCTGAAAAAAGTAAGAAATATCATTTGCGAATCTTTTGAGAAGGGGAAAAGAGGTGAATTGTGAAATTGAAAATAATCCCGCTGGGCGGGTTAGGAGAAATCGGCCTTAATATGATGGCCTTTGAATACGGGGAGACTATTTTTGTAGTTGATGCAGGCCTTATGTTCCCTGAAGACTATATGCTTGGTATTGACTATGTAATACCGGATTTTAATTACCTGAAAGAAAATAGGTCTAAAGTTTCAGGTATCGTTTTAACCCATGCCCATGAAGATCATATTGGAGCCCTGCCCTATCTGCTTAAAGAAATAAATGCTCCGGTCTTTGGAACTCGTTTCACGCTTGGAATGGTAAGGCACAAACTTGAAGAACATGGTCTTCTTTCATCAACTTCTCTTAATGAAATTTCTCATAGAAAAAAACTTAAAATAGGAATTTTTGAGCTTGACTTTATCCGTGTAAGCCACAGCGTTGTGGACGGCGTAGGAATTGCCATTAAAACACCTTATGGGCTTATTGTGCACACAGGGGATTTTAAAATCAGCCACACGCCGGTGGATGGCGTAATGACCGATCTGAATAAGTTTGCCAGGTGTGGCGATGAAGGAGTTCTTGCGCTACTATCGGATTCCACAAATGTGGAAAAGGAAGGCTATACTATATCTGACCAGGAAGTAGGTGAAGCGCTGGCAAAGATAATAATTGAAAGCAAGGGGCGTATAATTGTAGCTCTTTTTGCTTCAAATGTCGCGAGAATACAGCAAATAGTTAATATTGCAAAGTCAAAAGGCAGTAAAGTACTAATTAACGGCAGAAGTATAGAGGTTAGCACAAGTATTGCAAAAGATCTTGGATACATCCATATCCCTGAAAAAATGGAAATTGATATTAAACAAATCAATGACTTTAAAGACGATGAAATAATAATAATAACAACCGGCAGCCAGGGTGAACCTATGTCGGCCCTGGCTCGTATTTCCAGGGGCATTCATAAACAAATAAAAATCAAGAAAGGTGATACCGTTATCTTCTCGTCAAAATTCATTCCCGGAAACGAGAAAGCTATTTCAAATATTATAAATAATCTTTACAGAAAAGGCGCTGACGTTATTTATGAAAAGATTTCGGCCATTCATGTATCAGGCCATGCTTTTCGGGAAGAATTAAAACTAATGATAAACCTTACTAAGCCTGAACATTTTATTCCGATACACGGTGAATACCGGCACCTGATTCTGCACACTCGGCTTGCCGAACAGGTTGGCGTATCAAAAAACAAAATACTTCTCGCTGAAGACGGCCAGGTAATTGAATTTGATGAAAATGGAGGAAGAGTCCTTGACAAGATTATGACCGGCAGGGTGCTTATTGACGGAAAAGGAGTCGGTGATGTCGGAAGAAGTGTACTAAAAGAAAGACGTATGCTGTCAAGAGATGGTTTTGTTGTAGTTAACATGGTTTTTGACGAAGAAACAGGAATAATTGTGTATGGCCCGGAAATTGTTTCACATGGTTTTGTATTTGAGATGGAAAAAGGACATCTTCTCGAAGACGCAAAGTGCGTAATACTTGAAATTTTAGAAGAAACAGGCCCTGATGTCCATGTCGAAATTGATAAAATCAAATCTCAGATACAGTCGGCCCTAAGGAAGTATTTTTATTTTACAATAGGACGTCGTCCGGTTATACTGCCTTTTATTATAGAGGTATAACCTAAATTATGCGCAAAGAAATTATCGGCATTTTCCTCTTTTTTTTATTAATTTTCACACTGGGCAGTCTTTTGTCTTACAGCCCTGAAGATCCCTCAATTCATAATGCAAAAGCGGCAGGTGATGTTTACAACCTGTTCGGCATATTTGGAGCACATGTTTCGGGTATTTTAATTGGGCTGTTTGGACTTGGGGCGTTCTGGATACCGATATTATTTCTTTTATCCAGCGTACATTTTTTTGGTGACTATCATGAAAAAGCTATTATTCTGATAATGGCTGGTGGAATTATTCTTATTATCTCTACCGGAAGCCTTCTTGCATTCCAGCAAAACCACTTCATAATTTTCGGAAGCAAATTTTCATCCGGCGGCATAATAGGCATGCCCATCAAGTCGTTCCTTATCAAATATACAAATCATACAGGCGGCGCTGTTATACTTATCCTTATGTGGCTTATGGGTTTTATCATGGCCACTGGTTTTTCTTTGATCATATTTTTAAAACGATTCTGGAAACTGATTACAAATGCAGTAAAAAGTACAAAAAAAATAATTACAATATGGAAAGAACGAAGAGAAAAAGCCAAAAACCGATCAAAAATAAAAAAAGAGTATAGCAAAAAAAAAGATCGCGAAATAAAGATAAGGGCAAAAGAGTCCAAACCGATTAGGGAAGGACCTGCTCCAAAACAGGATGTATTTGAGTTCATGAAAGCTGAAAAAGGGTTTCAACTCCCATCTGTTAACCTGCTTGAAAATCCTGAAATAAGCTCTGCTTCTGCTGATGATAAAAATCTAAGAATGCAGTCGAAACTGCTTGAAAAAAAACTTGAAGACTTCGGCGTGCAGGGGAAAGTCACAACTATATTACCGGGCCCTGTTATTACAACTTTTGAATATAAACCTGCCCCTGGTATAAAGATTAGCAAAATAGTCGGGCTTACTGACGACCTTGCTCTGGCTCTCCGTTCGATAAGCATCAGGATCGTAGCACCGATCCCGGGGAAAGCGGCTATCGGTATTGAGCTGCCTAATGAGACAAGAGAAACAGTAAGACTAAAAGAAATTATTATTTCAAACAACTTTGAAAAATCAAAGTCAAAGCTTACAATCTGTCTTGGCAAAGATATAATAGGGAACCCGGTAGTAGCGGAACTGGATAAAATGCCGCATCTTTTAATTGCAGGCGCAACCGGCACAGGCAAAAGTGTAGCCCTGAATGCTATGATCTGCAGTTTATTGTTCAAAGCAAACCCCGATGAAGTAAAACTTATAATGATAGACCCAAAAAGGATAGAGCTTTCAAGCTATGATGGGATTCCACATCTTATTACTCCTGTGGTTACAGATGTAAAAAAAGCAACCAATGCTCTTTTCTGGGCTGTACATGAAATGGAAAAAAGATATGAGTTGCTTTCAGAAAAAAAGGCGCGAAATATAACACAGTATAATCAAAAAATAGATAAAGAAAAAACAAAAGAAGAAAATGCTCCTGAAAAACTACCGTATGTTGTTATAATTATTGATGAGCTGGCTGATTTGATGATAGTTGCTCCCAGGGACGTTGAGGTTGCATTGACACGGCTTGCACAAATGGCAAGGGCTGCAGGTATACATCTGATACTTGCGACCCAAAGGCCCTCGGTGGATGTGCTTACAGGAACAATAAAGGCTAATTTCCCGACACGTCTTTCCTTCCAGGTTTCTTCCAAAACAGATTCAAGGACAATAATTGATACAAATGGTGCGGAAAATCTTCTAGGAAACGGAGATATGCTTTTTTTGCCGCCGGGCACAGCTAAAATTCAGCGCATACATG
>DAOUSD010000329.1 GCA_030627405.1 Deltaproteobacteria bacterium | reverse complement strand
TTTTTTCATTAATTATGTCATTGTAAATGGTTACAGGAAATACAAAATCTTTTTCTTCTGTTGATGTAATTATTTCCGGGATTTTATGTTTGCCGGCATGACCGATTATATAATGGACTCCTTTGATTTTTTTAATATCATCGGGCTCGGTTTGTGCGTAACAGCCTGTAACAATTATACCTGCATCGGGGTTAGATCGTATTGCACGTCTTACTGCCTGCCGTGACTGCATAGCTGCTTTCCGGGTAACGGTACATGTGTTTATTATACAAAATTTTGCGTCTTCTCCTAAAGGAACAGAAGTCCATCCCGACTCTTTCAAGATCTGAATTATGGATTCTGACTCGCAATGATTTACTTTACAGCCTAATGTTATGATGGAATAATTTTGCATGACCTAAGTATAAATTCAGCCTTCGATCCAGCCACCGCCGATTACTTCATCTCCTATATAGAATACAGCGCCCTGTCCGGGAGTTATTGATAGTTGAGGGTTTTTAAATTTTACAATTGCCGCTTGTTTTCCGATTGGTAAAAGACCAGCCTCTATTGCTTTGTGACGGTATCTTATACGGACATAAACTTTTATCAGAGAAATCGGTTCTTGATTTATCCAGTTTATTTTTATAATCTTACATTCTTTTAATAGTAAATCTTTTTTAGAACCAACTATCAAAATGTTTCGCTTTATATCAATAGTTACAACATAATAAGGCTCGGAAGCAGGACAGTTTATGCCTTTCCTTTGGCCAATAGTATAAAGATGCAAACCTTTGTGCTTTCCCAAAAGGTTGCCGTTAAGATCTTTTATTAGCCCAGGCTTTGGTTTAAATCCTTGTTGTTGTTCAAGGAAATATCCATAATTATTGTCTTTAATAAAGCAGATATCCTGGCTTTCTCTATTTGCAATTGGTTGAAGCTTTTTTTCTTTACTAATTTTTAAAACTTCTGATTTTGTCAAATTTCCAAGAGGAAAACAGGCCCCGGCAAGTTGTTTTTGCTTTAATAAAGCAAGAAAATAAGACTGGTCTTTTTGCGGATCAATACCTTTAAGAAGGTGATATCTGTTTTTTCTGTCTTTTATTACTCTGGCATAATGCCCTGTTGCGATATGGGTCGCTCCCATTTTGCGGGCAACATCCAGAACATGCCCAAATTTAATTGACCTATTGCATACCATGCATGGGTTGGGGGTTTTGCCGGCCTTATAGGTTTGTATAAAATTATCGACAACATTTTTTTTAAATTCAGTACTACAGTCGATAATTTCAATGCATATGCCAAGTTGTTCGGCTAATTTAGAGACATTTTGGCAAATGTAATCTTTTGTGCTTGAGGCAGTTGTTGCATATGAATTTGTTTCCGAATTTGCAGAATTTTCAATATTCGTATGATAAGCGGGCCTGGTTTCATATCCGGTTATAAAATGGATACCAATGAGTTTGTGGCCCTGTTTTTTTAATAAATACGCTGCTGTTAGAGAATCTACGCCGCCGCTTATCGCTATGGCTGTTAACTGTGTCATTCAAAAAAAACGTTTTTTGTAGGGCGAACTTCCATTGCCCTGGGGGGGCAGGCAGGTACGCAAAGTTCACATACACTGCATTTTTTTTGATCGAAGACAATATTCATTTCGGGCCTTTGAATGGATAGAGCGCCGGTTGGGCAGACAGCAGTGCATGCTCCGCAGTGTGTGCATTTTTCATTATCATGCTTTACTTCCTGAGATGCATTCTGAACGTGTACTCCTTCAGCCTTGAGATATTGTACACCTTCTCTGAAGTTTTTTCTGGTTCCGGATAGCTCGAGAACCATAACCCCCTCTTTTCTGGGAAGTACGGTGGCATTAAGGATATTAAAGGTAAGATCATAATCTTTAACGAGGTAACAGACTATAGGCTTTTGAACCATAGTTTTGGGAAAGCGAAGAATAAGTATTTTTGAGTACACAATCGGCCTCCGGAAACTTGTTACATAAATATTTATTATAATTGCTATTAGATAATATGTCAATATGTTCATGAAGACATCTTTTGAAAAGGGCTATATAGACATTGGAAGAAAGAAGGTCCTTGAGTGGGGCCGTGTAAGAAATTCTTCTCCCATGGGCATTATCTTTGTTCCTCCGCTGATAGGCGGTAAATTATCACAACAGATAATTTCCTTTCGCTACTTGATTCGTAGAAAATATGATTTTGTCTCTTTTAACTTTTCAGGACATGGAGGTTCATCAGATAAGTTTTCACTTAAATCCACTATTCAGGATACATTACATATGCTTTTACATGTATGCAGGCTGAGCCAAAAAGAAAGTTTGCCTCTATATGGTATAGCTTCTTGTTATTCTGCCATACCCATCCTGTATGCGGCTCACAGTCTGGGGGAACCTTTTAAAAGACTGGTGCTAATAAATGCAATTTCAAAATTATGCTTTAAGTCAGTTATAAATTCTTTTTTTTCATATTACCGGGAAAAATTTTCGCCTCATAAAAGTCTTAGAAAAACAATAGAGGCGGTCAGCTATTA
>DAOUSD010000053.1 GCA_030627405.1 Deltaproteobacteria bacterium | reverse complement strand
TGAAAAGCTCATAGAAAAAGATCCGGATTATAATCAGGCGCTGTATTTTCTTGGCGATGTCTATGGCAGGCATGGCAGGATGGCGGACGCACATTATTATCTCGGATTATATTACAAAAACGAGGGAGATTTTAAGAATGCCGAATTTCATCTTAAAAAAGCCTTAAATACAAATGACCTGGATAGAAAGCATAAGATAAAGGAACTACTTAAAGAAATCAGTAAAAATATGTAGAAGGTGGCTTTGGTTTTACCCTTCAGCCTTCGGTCTTCCACCTTCAGCCTATCTTTTATATTCGGTCAAAATGGGAGAACTGCATACTAAATGTTGCTCGACCCGGACTTTGCCCCGCAGTGCGTACCCCAAGGTTATATAAGTTGACAACGTACCCAATCCTATCATATTTAATAGTAATAACGGTGGACTAAATCAAAAATCTCAAATTTTATTTCTCACCATAAGAGGCAGCCATGAAAGGTTTAAAAGCAAAAAGAATAAGATTCAAAATCGGCAGTGTATGGGAAAGTCCGGCGCTACATATATTATTAGCCAAAGAGAACGATGTGGTTGTTGCCCGCTGCCTGGATTTTACAGTTTCTTCCCATGCTAAAGATGAGAAAGGCGCTTTAAAAGCATTAGCTGATTCTATAAAGGAATATGTTTTGACTGCGGTAGAAAATGATGCGATTGATACAATTTTTGATCCAGCACATGGTAAGTATTGGAGGATGTATAATGAATTGGAAACCAAACAGTCTTCCAGGAGTCTGAAGATATCTATAAAGAAATCATTAAAGTCTGTTTCCAATGACAATCTCCAGCAGTCAACTGCCGAAATAAACTATGCCTAAGCCGCTAGAATTAAGGAAAGTAATAAAAATACTCAAGAGGTACGGCGTTGTTTATGTAACGGGAAAAGGTAGGCACCCCAAATTTTATGATCCAGAGACACATAAGTCTTATCCCATCAAGTCGCATGGCAAAAAGACGCTTGTTTTGTCATATGCTCTTGATGATCTGATAAAAAAGTTTGATTTGCCTGCAGATGTTTTTGATAGATAAACCATGCCTCGCCAAGCCAGACCAAATACACCAGATCGACCAAACAAACCAATACGTTTTAGTAAGTTATTTAGTTATTTATAGACGTCCCACAGTGCCGTACGTCCCACACTGCTGTATATGCCAGGCATGGCAGGATGTGGGATGCACATTATTATCTTGGATTATATTACAAAAAAGAGGGGGATTTCAAGAATGCCGAATTTCACCTTAAAAAAGCCTTAAACACAAAGGATCCGGATAAGAAGCTTAAAATAAAAGAAATACTTAAAGAAATCGGCAAAGAGAGACCTTTGAAAAATGTTCAATTTCAAGGAAGGCGAAAATTTTAAACTCAGGAATACAGCTTAGCTCATAGCCGATGGCTCTTAAGCTCATAAGATAAAAGGTGTAACAGCTTATCAGTAACTTATAAACATAATGTCCCGAAGGCCTCTGGACCCTTAGCATTCGGCCCGCAGTGGAGAGAAGGAAGCGAATAGCCGTGCACTTTCATTAACCCATGATACAGTTATTAGATAAGGAGGTAATTGATGCCAAGTCAACTACCGCATACGCTTCGCGAATATCTTCAACAGAAAGATCAGAATCTTGCAGGAATTGCCAACAATCTGTGGAGAATATCCCGCCCGATTCACGAGCGGCAGAACCGCCCTGACAGCAATGAGAACGGTCTTGTTCATGTTCAGGCAGTTGAAGATAATATTTGGCGCTTGCTGCAGACAACCACGCTTCTGAACAAGGCCAACAACCTTGGGGATTTTATGCTGTTTGAGCTGTTTCTCCTTTCTGTCGCCGCATGTTGTCATGATTTTGACAAGGCCCTGAAAAGCGCTTTACCTCAAGGGTTTAAGCATGGAAAAGGGTCAGGCGATTTTGTTGAAAAAAATATGAACATACTCGGCCTGACCCGCCCACAGGCCAATGCAATCAGCAGCGTAATCAGCATCCATAATCTGAATCCGGATGAATTTCAGAAAGAACTCAGGCTACTCAATACAAATCAGGCGTCCCATGTCGGATCATATAGCCTCCAGCGTCTGGCCGTGCTTCTAAAGGCGGCTGATATCCTGCACTGCGATAATTCAAGAATTCCATGCCTGGGAATAGAACCGGATAAATTGAAGGGACTGGACAGAAAAAAACACCTTTGCAGGTATTGCACGGACGGTTGGGGTCATGACGGGACGCGGATTGTTATCCAGGCATCTCCACGCACAGAGGAAGAAATCGAGGCGGTCAGCGAAAGCCTTGGATATATGAAGCATTCTGAATGGCCCGCTGTTTCGGGTGGTCTGGAACGTTACAATTTCCCATATCAACTTGAAATGGAACAGGACGTCACGATGCAAGGTTGCAGCATTAAGCAAGACGAGAAGGAGCTGCTGAACAGATACCTCAAAGACGTCATAGCAGCGACTTATCGAATTGATATTCAAGGAATCTACTCAATGTCGGGAGCGGGCCACAAGTCGATCTATTTTCCCATTGAACAGCACTATACTCCGCTTAAGACCATGAGTAATCCAGCGCGCCTTGAAAAAGCGGTTGGCCTGATCAAAGAGAATGTGCGTAGAAAGGATGTGCGCTCAGCCGAGCGTGTACCCTTGACTGATTTGCTTTCCTCTTGCCGGCGTCTGTTGATTATCGGCGAGCCGGGCGGAGGGAAAACCACCTTTTTGCGGCTTATTGCCTGTGTTCTGGCAAAGGACGCACTCGAACAGGGCGAACCTGCCAGAAAACTCCATCTCGGCCTTTCATTGGATGAGCCCGTGCCAATACCGATTTTTATCAGGCTTTCCGCCCTGGCAGGAACCTTGAAAAAAGGGTGTCCCGCGGTCAACGGTGCCGGGGCGTGGCGTGTGCTTTTGCAAACCATGGAAGAGTTGTTTGGCAAAGAAAACAGCGCTCTGCTGCAAATACTACTCGATAACGGGAATTGTGCAGTTCTCCTTGACGGATTGGATGAGGAGCCTGATCAAAATATCAGAAAACAGATGAAGGATGTGACAAATGCCGTTCTTCATCATTGGGAGGATAATCTCTTTGTGCTCAGTTCCAGGCCGTTTGGTTACCATGCTGTTGCGGCTTTGGAAGAAATGGCGACCGCCCATATCGATTCTTTTGGGAGGGATGAGATCCTGGAATTTTTAAACCAATGGGCATATGCCCTGTTCCCTGATGAAGAAAAAAGGAACCGTGAGGCATATCTTCCGGAATTGGAATCCGCGGTTCTGAATATGCCTCGGATTCGCCGGATGGCGAAAAATCCCGTGATGCTGACATGCCTGTGCGTAGTTCATTGGAATGAGAGAAAGCTGCCTGAGGGCAAAGCCGATCTTCTGGCCGCGGTTTTGAGGTGGCTTCTCAATGCAAAAGAGGAGAAACGCAGACAGAGGGGCTATTCCAATACATTTGCCGAGGAGTGTTTCAAGGCGCTTGCATGGGCTATGACCAGCCACAAAGATGGTAAACAGGTCAGGGCTGATCTCACATGGGCCGCGGAACAGCTTGCTGTCCCGTTTTTAGATGAACTCGGAGTGCAGCACGAACGTTTGCGGAAAAAAGGAATACTTTTTCTGGAAGCCGAGATGCTTGACAGCGGCATTATTGAGCAAGCCGGGTCAGGAGATATTCGATTCTGGCATTATACTTTTCAGGAGCATTACGCTGCCCGCGTTCTGGCGGAATTGAGTGATGCAAATGGACCGGATGGATGGTGGCAGGCTATTAAACCCCATCTTGATGATCACCAATGGGACGAGGTGTTTGATCATTTTGCCGGATGTTTGGCCTGGATAGGGCGCAGGCGGCCTAATCTCCTTGTAGAGCGGGTACTGGGTACTACAGCGAACGGAATTTTGACTTCCCTTGCCCGAGCAGTCGGCGTGCTCGGCAGGATCTTGCGCATCCTGACTGTTTACGACTATCAGCCGCCCGAGCGGCTTGGCTGGCAAGAGGCCAGGGACCGGGTAATGGACATCTTCACTCTTGACGGCGCCTCCCGTGTTTCGGTTGAACAGCGCATAGCTGTAGCAGAGGCCCTGGGCCAGGCAGGTGATCCGCGGATTGACCCGCTTGCCCCTGAGATGCTTCCAGTTCCTGGAATGGAGGGAGTTCTTCTGGGCAGGTATCCAGTGACCGTGGCGGAATATCATTGCTTTATTGAAAACAACGGGTACAGGGACCGTCAATACTGGGAAGAAGACGGGTGGGGCGTGAAAGAAAAGAAAAGATGGACTGTACCCGAATACTGGGTTGAACAGATCGAGCATCAGAATCGGCCGGTGACCGGAGTTTCCTGGTACGAGGCCGGAGCCTACTGCAACTGGCTGACCGCGCGGACTAATCTTTCCTATCGTCTGCCCAGGGTAAAGGAATGGGAAAAAGCAGCTACAAACACCAAAGGTGAATATCCCTGGGGGAATGCTAAGCCGAATCCGGAACTGCTGAATTTTAATGGAAATGTCGACGTCCCGACCCCGGTGGGTATATATCAGGCTGGGGCAGCGCCTGGCCGTCATCTTGATATGTCAGGCAACGTCTGGGAGTGGAACTGGGATTTGTATCAAGAAGGGGGCTCTGTCCGGGTCTTACGCGGTGGTAGCTGGCTCGACGATGCTCGGTACTGCCGGTCGGCGATTCGCAACGGCCGCTCGCCCGGCAACCGCGACATCATCCTTGGCTTTCGCCTCTCCAGGTCTGTTTGAGCCCTTGGACCCTTGGCCTTCGCACCGCAACGGAGAGAAGGAAGCGAATAGCCGCCAAGGCGGAGCAGACGGCGTATGAGCGACCGGATCGTAGGCAGTTGGAGGACATTAGTTTATAATTTTACAGGGTGCTTAAACTATGATATCTGGTTTGCACGCCAATCGAGTAAGAGTAATAGATGTACTTGGTGCGCTTCATCATATTGTTGCCAGAGGTATAGAACGTAAAAGAATATTTACAGATGGTGTCCGATAGGGATAATTTTTTAAATCGACTTGGAAATATCCTTACGTAAAACCAAACAGCCTGTTTTTCCTGGACGCTGCTTCCAAATCATTCCATTTATTGCTGCGAACGGAAACCACATCAATTTCCTCAGTAATGCACAGGCTTTTGATTTGCAGGTAATTTTATTTTGCAAGAGACAGGAATTTATCGATGCGCCAATCTTTTCAATTAGCCTTGAATTTTAACGACAGCCAGCTTGATAATACCACTGTGTCGGAAATACCCCCAGAAATACCAATTGATAAATATTTCCCTGAAGATGAGGCTAATAAGCTTGCAGCTCTTGAGTCATATAATAAGCATTTATACAGACCAAATACTTATTTACATAAATGGTGGGCTCGTCGGTCTGGCACCACCTTTCGTTACATACTTAAGCAACTGGTACAGCATTCGGGAAAACGAAATTTTTATGAAGCTGGTGGCCTGGAAAGCAAAATTATTTTTGATCCCATGATGGGTGGTGGTACGATTCTTCATGAGGCCATTCGAATGGGAGCAAGTGTTATAGGAATAGATATTGATCCGATCCCTGTCCTTCAGGCAAAAGCAAGTTTAACTCAATCTTCTCTAAAACATAAAAAGGATATATTTAGCTGGTTTCTCAAAGCATTGAAGGAGAAATTAACTCCATTATACAAAACGTTATGCCCCATCTGCAATCTGGAAAGTGAAATCCAGTTTACATTGTACGGGCTGCGTAAAAGGTGTTCATGCAGGGAAGTAATTTTTGTGGATAGCCTTTTATTACGGCAGAACAATCATAATGATGTAAACATCTGCTCAACTTGCCATGAAGTTTACACAGGCAAAACTCATAGCTGCCAGAAGCAAGCAAACACTCCATTAATTTTAAAAGGTACAAGGTGTTGTGAAAAGTGCAGTTCTGTATTTGACGACATTTTAGATGAACCATTTTCAAAGCGTTATATTCCTCTGGTAATTGTCGGGTTATGCACCGAACATGGGGCGTTTTTTAAATCAGTGGACAATGATGATCTGGCAGTAATAACTCAAGCCCTTTCTCAAACAAAACATATAAGTTTTGGAAACTCCCAGGACTTTCGTATCCCCAGAGGCCCAAAATCCAAAGACCTTTTACGACGAGGTATTAACAACTTTAACGAGTTGTTTACTCACAGGCAATTACTCTATTTAAGCGCTTCTTTGCACTGCCTGTCAAAACTATCTGCTGAAAATCGATTGTGGTTGGCATTACTGATTTCTACTTCTTTAGAGTTTAATTGCCTTCTATGCGGGTATAAGGGGAGTGATATTCGGAGGCCCGGTGCGATTCGTCATGTATTTTCACATCATGCCTATTCATTCCCATACACGGCCCTGGAAAACAACCCGGTATTTTCCGGCAATACATCCGGAACATTGAACAAACTTTTCAATGCCCGTATCCAAAAAGCATGGGAATGGGCTATTGAGCCTGTTGAAACCATGATAACCGATGGCCGCCGTATAAAAATAAAAATCAGCGGAGAGATAGATGCGGGCGAACAAGTGAACGACTGGAAATCCCTGAAACAGGGAGAACGTAAATTCTTAATACTCCAGGGTGATTCTGCTACTGGTATTGATCTTCCTGACGGAATAGCAGACTATGTGGTTACCGATCCTCCATACTTTGACAGCGTACAATATAGTGACCTGTCAAATTTCTTTCGAGTATGGTTGTGTCGATTATTGCCGCACGAAGCAGACCGGCATTACAACCCCCTTGGGTCAGCAGTATCAGAGGGAGGCAGCTCAGACGGCCGCAAATATGGTAAAGTCTTAGGTAAAATATGGAAAAATTGTTTTCGGGTTCTTAATAAAGAATATGGCAGGCTCATATTTACTTTCCATCATTGGAAACCGGAAGCATGGGCAGAATTAACTCATTCTTTGAAAAAGGCAAAGTTTACCTTAGTCAATCGCTATGTTGTATTCTCTGAAAATCCCATATCGGTTCATATTATGGGTTTAAAATCTCTGAAACACGATACCGTGCTGGTCCTGCAACCAACTATTGCAAAAGAGAAACCCGGAAAATGGTTAAAACCTTCACTGATTGACATTACAGACAGCTACAGTTTTTGTCATGATTGCGGAACAGCTCTGGGCTGGTTTTTAGGCTCAGATGCCAGCGAAGAAGATATCAGAAAAGGATGGAAACGTTTAATCGGAGGAAAGAATAACAATGGCAAAGCATCCGGCTGAAGTATTCGGACACCCCATCAAATCAGTTTCAGAACTTTCAAAGAAAGGTTCTAAAAAGTACTGGTGTCCTTTTGCGAAAAATAAATGTAACAAACAAAGTCGTCTTATCAGATATCCAATGGGTGTGTGTTCTGTAAGGTATGGCAATAGCATTGTAGCTTTATGTCCCAGACGATTTCTGCAAGATAATATTGTTTTTAAAAACATTGCTGATCACTATTTTAAGACACGGAATGACCTTGTTGTTTTCAGTGAAATCGGTTTGCCCCATACCGGTACTTTCGACTATGTGATGGTAAAGCATAAACCATTCAGCAGCGATATTGAAGATTTTGTCGTTATTGAATTTCAAACAGGGCAAACCACTGGTACAGGCCAATTAATTCAGGGGCTCAAAGATTGTATGAAAGGAGAAGATGTCGAAGGTAAGAGCTATGGATTTGGGCTGAACCTGGCTGACATCTGGAAGCGCTCATTTACACAGATTCTTAATAAAGGCATAGTCATGGAGAACTGGGGTCATAAGATATTCTGGGTTGTACAGGAACCCGTTTATCAGGATTTTCTGAACCGGTATAATCTCAACGGCATGGCATATCATGATGAGCATGCAACTGTTTTTGCAATTTATGACATAAAAAAGGAATTTGGTAAATCCTAAGATGAGCAATTAGCTCTTAGCAATTAGCGGTTAGCTCTTATTATTTCGGGCGTTTACCAGCGATTCGATTTTCACCCATTGGGTGAAATGTTATTATTTA
>DAOUSD010000325.1 GCA_030627405.1 Deltaproteobacteria bacterium | reverse complement strand
TCCGCTCAGCATCGTCAAGGTTGTCAATATTAACAATAGCTTTACAGTTTTCATAATAAGCTCCTTTGCAATGTTAGGAGTCGAGTCTATAGATGGGTAAAAAAGGATAATTGATGGCATCCTTCATTTTGTAGTTTACACTTCTTCAACATTGACGGATGCCGGCTATTAGCTGTCAGCCGTTAGCTATTAGGCAAAAACTTTATATAAAAACGGACTGTTAGGCTAAAAGCTAACGGCTAAACGCTAACAGCTATGCGTACAGATCATATTTTTTGAGGTATTTTACCCTTAAAAGTGTAAACTACTTTAGGCTAATTATGAAGGATGCCAAGATGTAGATGCATTACCTGATTTCAAATTTTCAGTTTCCAGTTTCTGCATCTGCATTCAATTCGATAATACACGCTTTTTATTTCTTTTTTCTCTCATTGATCAGCTTAACGATAATCTTGTCAGCCTGATTTAGACGAGCGGCAATTACCTCAAATAGATGTTTGGCAACATCAGGATATTTCTCAATTATTTCATAGATCTTATCCCCGGGGAAGCGCTTTATTACCGATCTTCCTTTTGATATAATACTTGCAGATCTATGTTCTCCAGTTATAGCTGACATTTCTCCAAAATATTCACCGGGCTCCACAATTTCCGCAATTATTTTGCCTCCCTTAACAACAATTAAAGCACCGTGTATAAGCTTGAAGAAATCTATATCTTTATTGCCTTCACGGATAATCACATCTTTATCTTCGTATTTTTCTACATCTGGATTCACAAGATATGCGGGCAGAGCCTCTTTGGTTATAGTTGTTCGTTTTAGAATTTCATCGATAGAGGTTATCCCCTCTCTAATTTTAGTGAGACCGGAGTCCCTCAAAGTATTCATACCTTCCTGTATAGCGGTTTTCCTTAGTTGATCCTCAGGAATGTTGGCATTTATTGCCTTGGCAACTTCGTCGGTTACTTCCATTAGCTCATATAAACCTACTCTGCCTTTGTAGCCGGTTCCCGCGCATGTTGGGCAGCCTTTTGGTCCATAAATTGTCAAATCCGGAATTTCCTTTTTGGAGAATCCCATACTCTCCAATTCATCGCGGTCGGTTTTATTGACCAATTCCTTGCAATTTTGACAAAGTTTTCTGGATAGTCGCTGTGATAATACCATGGTTACAGCCGAAGATAACATGTAAGATGGTATGCCGATATCCACAAGACGTCCTATGGTTGAAGGGCAGTCATTTGTATGAAGGGTGCTGAAAACCAGATGCCCGGTCATAGCGGCTTTTATAGCAATTTCTGCTGTTTCCTGATCACGAATTTCGCCTACCATTATTATATCAGGGTCCTGGCGCAGAAAGGATCTAAGAGCTGCAGCAAAAGTCATTCCAACTTCAGCTTTAACATGTACCTGATTTATCCCTCTAAAGTTGAATTCAACCGGATCTTCGGCAGTGAGTATTTTTGTGTCTTCTGTATTAAGTTTATTAAGAACAGAGTACAATGTGGTTGTTTTGCCGCTACCTGTAGGGCCGGTTACAAGAAGAAGACCATATGGCCTTGCAATACATCTGTTAAGCGTTTCATATGTCTTTTGCTCGAATCCCATTTTAGTCAGGTCTACATTGAGTGCGCTTTGATCAAGAATACGCATGACAACGCTTTCACCAAAAAGAGTCGGCAGGGTTGAAACCCTGAAATCAACTGTCTTTTTTTTGCCGAGACGCATCTTGATTCTGCCGTCCTGTGGCACACGACGTTCGGCAATATCCAAACCAGATAGAATTTTCAGCCTTGAGGTTAAGGCATTTTTAATACTGAGAGGGAGATTCATAGACTTGTAGAGAGAACCGTCCAATCTATATCTAACCTGCAATGCCTTATCAAAAGGCTCAATATGTATATCGCTGACACCGTCGTTTATGGCTCTTATAAGAATACCGTTAACGAGTTTGATTATAGGAGCATCGGAAGCAAGATATTGATCCATGCCGGGACCCTCTTCTTCCTGAATGCTCTGCATCTCAATTTCACCTGCTGCTTCTGAGACCAGGGAACCAAAGTCATCAACAACAGTAAGCGGGACGGTTTCTTCTTCTTTTTCTTTTAATCCATATTTATTATATTCTTCGTCACTTATCTCGTAATATTTTCTGTAAGCTTCGACTATATCCTGTTCAGAAGATACACTAACCTTTAAACCCCGCTGGATTTCTTTTTGCAAATTTTCAACAGCGGTCGTATCAGTAGGCTCCGCCATAGTGACTACGAGATTTTCCCCTTCGAACTTTAAAGGGAAAACCATATATTTTTTAGCAACCTCGTAAGATATAATCTTAAGAGCATCAGGCTCTGGAGAGCTTTTTGATATTACTACAGCAGGATAATTATAAATACGGCTCAGTACATTTACTATGCTTTCTTCATCTATGTAGCCAAGTTTGATGAGTATGCTGCCCAGCCTTAGCGGATTGGTTTTCTGATAGTTTAGTGCATGCTTTAATTGAGCACTTGTAATATATCCCTCTTTACTCAAAAGCTCGCCTATCTTGGCTTTGCCGGCTCCTGACTGATCTCTTATGGTAGCTTTCAGGGTGGTTTTTTGCGAAGAAAGTGAGTTTTTATTCATTTATTATAAAACCTTAGCGCTTTTAAATATTATTTTTTTGGGGATCTATAACCTAAATTGAGCGATTTTTGGCTCGATCTGCACTGATCTCTTGCGCATCAAGGATTCGCAAAAATCCTCGACATATCCACGGGTATGCCTGCGGTTTTCGCAAACCCTTATGCATCAAGATC
>DAOUSD010000180.1 GCA_030627405.1 Deltaproteobacteria bacterium | reverse complement strand
CATACCCCTGTGCCTTATATAGACTTTCAGATAAATAATTTCACTGTGTTATCAGTCGTCGACGTATAACTAATACGCCTTCCTCCTTCTGGCCTTGTGAAATTAATTATCTGAAAATCTATATAAGGTCACAGGGGTATGGCATTGACTATCATAAATTCCGCTAAAAGACACCTTCAGCAATACCCTCATAAATAATTTCCGTGCCGGACAATCTCTCCTTCTACAAGGTAGATTACTTCTTCTGCGATATTTGTGGCATGGTCTGCTATCCGCTCAAGGTGGCGGGAAACCAGAAGCAGGTTAATCAGATAACTCACACGATCGGGGTGCTTGCCAATAGCATGTTTGACCACGTCATAGGCTTCATTCATCATATTATCCACCTCATCGTCTAAGGTGCAAACACGCAAAGCGATGTCCGCGTCCATGTTCACAAAGGCATCCAGGCTCTTCTTGAGCATGAATTCGCTCTTTTCCGCCATCAGAGAATGATTGAAAGGGATATCAAGCCTTTGCCGTTTGGCAATAACCTGTACCCGTTCTGCGATGTTCACCGCCTCATCAGCAACCCTTTCCAGATCATTATTTATCTTAATTACCGCGGTAAGAAATCGCAGATCAATAGCAACAGGCTGATACAAGGCCAAAATTTTCAGGCATTCTTCTTCTATCTCTACTTCCATCTCATCGATCTCATGGTCTGAAGTTATAATTTTTTTTGCAGCATTACCATCTCTTGTCTCTAAAGCCTTTATTACCATACGAACACGTTCCTCCACCATTGCTCCAAGTGAAAGAATTCTTTTTTTTATTTTTTCCAGTTCTCTTTGAAAATGTATGGTCATGATAATTTCCCCATTTGTTATCCGAGACCTTTGCAAAACGCCCCCTTTTGCACAATTTCGGCGTCAGGCTCAGATTTTAATCCTCAAAATATTCGACATATTCCTCCGGTTAAAATCTTCGCCTTCCTTGAACTTGAGCAAAATTGAACATTTTTCAAAGGTCTCTATCCGAACCTTCCGGTGATGTAATCTTCTGTTTGCTTAAGTTTCGGCCTTGTAAAAATAGTATTGGTTTCACCAGTTTCAATAAGTTCTCCCAGATAGAAAAAGGCTGTTATGTCTGAAACCCTGGCTGCCTGCTGCATGTTATGAGTTACAATTATAATGGTAAACGATTTTTTCAATTGATAAATTAATTCTTCTATTTTTTGGGTAGCAATGGGATCAAGAGCCGAGCAAGGTTCATCCATTAGCAATATTTCGGGTTCCACAGCCAGTGCCCTGGCTATACACAGTCTCTGCTGCTGTCCTCCTGAAAGCCCAAGAGCTGATTTATGCATTCTATCTTTAACCTCATCCCAGATAGCCGCCAGTTTAAGACTCTCTTCCACCCGGTTTTCAATAAGCCCCTTATCTTTAATGCCATTTACTCTTAAACCATAAGCCACATTCTCAAAAATTGTTTTAGGAAAAGGATTTGGTTTTTGGAATACCATGCCGATCCGGCTTCTAAGCATCACAACGTCAACTGAAGGATCATAAATATCAAGGCCATCCAATAGAATATTACCCTCCACTCTGCTTATGGGAATCAAATCGTTCATCCGGTTCAAACAACGCAAAAAAGTACTTTTCCCGCAACCTGACGGCCCAATAAGAGCAGATACCTCATTTGTATGAAAATCAAGAGAATTATCCTGCAGCGCTTGAAACTCACCATAATAAAAATTCAAATGTTTTACTTCTATTTTTACGGATTTATCCACAGAACTTCCTTATACGTAACACTTCCCCCATAGGAGGTGATTTGTAAAAAATCTTCGATTTGAAAACAGCATCCAACTGACTACAATTTCAGGTGTTTTGAGTTTTCGTCCAGACACTAAATAATTACTGCATACGCTTTCTGAGACGGGAACGATAAATTATTGCGATAAGATTCATGCCAAGGACAAGAAATATCAGCACCAGTGCTGTACCGTATTGCAGATGACGAGTTGCTTCGATCTCTGTTCCTGCTGTAGCAAGAACATAAATATGGTATGGCAATGCCATTACTTCATCAAATATAGATACGGGCAAACTGGGTGTAAAGAACACCGCGGCAGTAAACATAATAGGAGCTGTTTCTCCTGCCGCCCTGCTTATCCCCAGGATTGTCCCTGTAAGTATTCCCGGCAAAGCCGTTGGCAATACCACACGGTAAATTGTCTGCCATTTAGTAGCACCAAGGCCAAGCGAAGCTTCTCTGTATGTATCAGGCACAGCCCTTAAAGCTTCCTCGGTTGACCCTATCATAACAGGTACTGTCATTGCCCCCAGAGTAAGAGCCCCTGCAATTATGCTAACCCCCATTTCTAACCAGACAACAAAAAAGGCCAGGCCAAAAAGGCCAAATACAATAGATGGAATACCTGCCAGATTATTTATTCCTATCCGGATCACCCTTATTAGCGGGCCTGGTCTGGCATACTCGTTCAGATATATCGCAGATGCTACCCCGATAGGCAAAGCAATCAACATGGCACCTATACTAAGACACAAAGTTCCCACAATACATGGAAGGATGCCGCCCTTTGTCATTGAATCCATTGGTGGTTGTGTTAAAAATGTCCAGTTTATGGCTTTCCATCCATTCGCAATCATAAAATATATAATAATGAAAAGCGCAAGCCCGTTAATTAAAGCTGCAAGACGAAAAACATTGAACACAATTTTTTGTAAAAAGTTTCTACGGCTTTGCATAGAAGAGACTGATTTAGACATCTTATTTCCAGCCTTTTACATTTTTTTGTAACATGTTAACGCTTTTAAATATAAAAGTTGCCCAAACGACTTAACTTCCTGTAATTATTTAAATTAGTACACCGAAGGCGTACCACCAATTTTCAATTTTCAGTTTTCAATAGTCACTTTTCAATTTCTCAAAGCGTTGCCTCTCCAACCTGTTTATATTTATAAGCAATATGATCTGCTACAATATTGAAAAGAAACGTGAAGATAAAAAGTACTATCCCCGTCGCAAAGAGAGCATGATAATGAGCGCCGCGAAATGGGGCTTCCGCCATCTCTGAGGCAATGCTGGCCGGCATCGGCCTTACCGGATCAAATATAGATTCAGGTATAAAAGCAGCCCCGCCTGCTACCATGAGCACTACCATAGTCTCACCAATAGCTCTGGACATACCAAGAATTACAGCCGTGCTGATACCTGAAAGAGAGGCAGGAACGACAACCTTTAATATAGTCTCCAAATGCGTCGCGCCCAAGGCCAATGAGGCTTCTCTAAGAGAATTCGGAACACTGTGAATTGCATCCTCAGAAAGACTGCAAATAGTAGGGATAGACATGAAAGCCAGCATTAATGACGCGTTAAAAAGGTTTAATCCGGTTGGGATATTAAAAACATTCTGCAAAAAAGGCGCTACAAGAACCATCCCGAAAAAACCGATAACAACGGATGGAAGCGCCGATAGAAGCTCAACCATTGGTTTGATAATCTCGCTGACTCTTTTTGATGCTATCTCTGCGATATAGATTGCCGTGAGTATCCCGAGTGGAATTGATATTAAGGCAGATAGCAAAGTAACTGATAATGAAGCTACAATAAGTGACAGAATTCCAAAATCAGGTGGTTCTGAAGTGGGGTACCAGTATTTTCCGAAAATAAAAGCTTTAACAGAAACCTCATTAAAAATTGGGATTCCTTCCATAAACAGAAATATCATAATCATGAAAAGCATCACTATTGAAGCTGATGCTACAACAAAAAAAAGTGTGTGCATTGTTCGCTCGGTAATCTGACGAGTATTTGCCATCTCGTTTCCCTAATTTGTATGCGTTTACGGAACGTCGAAATTAGAAAATAGAAATCAGGCATTCATGCTTTTGTACTGTTCTTCCCAATTTCTATTTTCCAATTTCAAGTTTCAAACAGTGGACTGTTATCTATTGTTAATATAAACGAACATAACCGCTGGCGGCCACATGATTCTGCCCCTTATCGGGATTAATAACATAATTAATAAAATCAAGTGTATCGCCTTTTGGCCAGCCATTAGTAAACATGAAGAGGGGTCTGCTTATTGGAAATGACCCGTTCAAAGTTGTCTCTTCTGTTCCCTCTATTCCATTTACTTTAAGTGCCTTTACGCCAGGAGATAAATAGCCGATTCCAATGTATCCAATAGCATATTTATTGGTTGAGACAGCTTGTACTATTGCTCCATTAGAAGCCATAACCTGGGCTCTGGGCGTAATTCTTTCTTTTTTCATTACTTTCTTTTCCCAGGTTTCAAAAGTACCTGATGAGGTATCGCGAGAGTTAATAACGATCTGTAAATCAGGACCTCCCACCTCTTTCCAGTTTTTTATCTCGCCTTTGTAAATAGCTTTAAGCTGATCAAGTGTAAGGTTGTTAATATTATTGCTGGGATGTACAACAGGAATGATGCTGTCATAGGCTATGGCAAAAGCAACTGGAAACACATTTTTCTCAACTGCCAGCTCTACCTCTTTATCCTTGATAAAACGTGAGGCAGTTGCAATATCTGTGCTCCCATCAATAAGCGCCTTTATTCCGTTGCTTGAACCACCACCGGAAAGAGATATTTTTATATCAGGATTCTCTTCCATGTAAGCTTCCACTGCTTTCAGTGCAATCGGCAAAACCGTAGTTGAACCCTTAATTACAAGATTGCCGGCCCATGCAAAATTTGTCGTAATAAAAAACAAGCAGGCAATCGCCATTACGATAATAGAGTTTATCTTTTTCAATTTTTCCTCCGTTTTTAACATTTAAAGCTTAATTGTTAGTTTATTGTTAGAATATAATAAGATTTCCGTTAGCCCTAAAAGTTAATGACT
>DAOUSD010000202.1 GCA_030627405.1 Deltaproteobacteria bacterium | reverse complement strand
GCAAAAAGCGCAAAGCTATCAAAATAGCCACAAATAAAAACCCCTCGGCAGCTTCGCTGCAGGTATGAATAGGCGAACTGTTCTTACAATAAATGAAAAAGATACTGATAAGTAAAAATTTATTTGTCTTAATCCTGGCTGATATGGTGCTGTTGGCTATTTCTTACCTTTTGGCCTATGTCGTGCGGTTTGAAGCTCATATTGGGGCAAATGAGCTGCTGGTTATCAAGCAGACGATCGTCCCTGTCGTGCTGTGCAAACTATCGGTATTTTACTTTTTTAACCTCTACCGCGGTATGTGGCGTTATACCGGAATTGTTGATCTACTCAATGTGATCAAGGCGGTAGTGGTGAGTTTTTTGTTTATTATTACAGTGATCCTCATGCTTAGCAGATTTCAGGGTTTTTCGCGGTCCGTATTTATCATTGACGCTCTTTTCTCCTTGATATTAATAGCCGGAACCAGGCTTGTCATCCGACTCCTTTTATCTACTACTATTTTTTCTCTTAATAAGAATGGCATCAACAGCAACGAACATAAGAAAATGATCATAATCGGCGCTGGCGACGCAGGGGAAAAGGTTGTTCGTGAGATTTATGACAACCCGAAGATGAAATACAGGGTCGTTGGCTTTGTTGATGACGATAAAAACAAGGTCGGCAAACAGATCCATGGGATAAAGGTTCTTGGCAGCATTGATGAGCTTAAAAAGATTGTAAAAAATGAAGGTGTGGATGAAATTCTGATTGCTGTGCCATCTGCGGTTGGAAAAGAGATGCGGCGTATTGTGGAGATTTGTGATTTGACAAGAATTCTCTATAAGACACTGCCGGGGATGGGGGAAATTATCGACGGCAAAATCAGTATCAAGGCAATCCGGGATATTTCATACAAAGATCTTCTTGGAAGGCATCCTGTCCAGCTTGAAAATGATAAGATTTCGGAATTTTTGAAAGACAAGCGTGTGTTAATTACAGGAGCGGGTGGTTCGATAGGTTCTGAACTGTGCCGGCAGATCTGCAAGTATGAGCCATCCCTTGTGGTTTTGTTCGATGCAGGCGAAAGCAATCTATATTCGATTCAGATGGAACTCAAGCACGTAGTTACCTACTTAAAATATCGGGCTGTGCTCGGTCGGATACAGGATAAGGGATTGGTTGATGAGGTTTTCCGAAAATACAAGCCGGATGTAGTCTTTCACGCGGCTGCCTATAAGCATGTTCCGTTAGTGGAACGAAATCCATGGGAAGCGGTATATTCTAATATTGTCGGGACAAACACTCTCGTCAAAGCGGCAATCGCTCATAAGGTCGGTCGATTTGTACTTATTTCTACAGATAAAGCAGTACGGCCAACCAACATAATGGGGGCATCAAAGCGTGTTGCTGAAAAGATCGTGCAATCTCATCTATCATGTCCGGCTACTAAGTTTATGGCAGTGCGTTTTGGGAATGTGATCGGTTCGTCTGGGTCGGTAATCCCACTGTTTCGCCATCAGATCGAAAAGGGCGGCCCTGTGACCGTCACGCATCCTGAGATAACCCGGTTTTTTATGACTATAGAGGAGGCATCACAACTTATACTTCAGGCATTTACCATGGGCGAGGGCGGTGAGATTTTTATCCTTGAAATGGGAACACCAGTCAAAATAGTAGATATGGCCAGGGACCTGATCCGTCTTTCCGGCAAAGAACCTGATACAGATATAGAGATAAAATTTATAGGCCTCAGGCCGGGTGAAAAACTTTACGAGGAGTTGATTACAGAGGGAGAAGGGATTGTAAAGACCGAACATGAGAAGATTCTTGTATTGAAAAACAAAGTTCCGACGAAAGTCCGAACGCTCCAAGAATCAGAATTTAACAATTTAAGCTATCTTGAAGAAAAAATAAGGGAATTGAAGGCGCTGGCAGATACACACGATGCAAGGGGGATTAAAGCCAAGTTGAAAGAGGTTGTGCCTGAGTATGCAATGTCGGATGATGAAGCGGTAGTGTGAGGAAAGGGTTGTCGCCATTATGAACTATGCGCTTTTTTATCTTTTCTGTGTAATCTGTGGATAATTAAAGGATTTAGATTTGAGGCCTGTGATATGTAATTTCTTATTTAGGGGGTTATGACATATGATTCCCTAAGAATTTCTTTTGTATTTTGATGACAACTCAAGTATAAGAATTAAATTCAAAGAAAATATATTTTTGATATTTAAAGGGAAGTATATCCAAAACTCACAACATAACTAAACTCGCTACATAACGGTCCCAATTTTTTTTCAAGCGTTGTGGCTATAAGCTTTAACCTTTGATTGGTAGTGTCAGGCCATCTTTGCGACATCACATAGATGACAGGACAATAGCAAGTTATTTACTTATTTATGGACGTCCCGAACTGTTCACGAACTGTTCAGATTGTGAAGGGCGGAAAAGAACATATATCAGCAGATTACGCAGAGAGAATGAGAAAGCGTTTATTGAATAATGGATACAATGTTTACGGGGTATGAGGAATTGTGGTGAGTTTTTTAGGTATTGTTTCAATATTCTTGTAATTTAATCTGTGAAATCTGCGTAATCTGCGGATGGGGATGGAAAGGGGGGTTTAAATGGGAACAACACTGCCAAGAGAGAATTTGCCGGAGGAGATATACAAAAAGTCTAAAACGCTTAATAAAGAGCAGGTTTCACAGGTGCTGGATTTTATTACATTTCTAAAATTGAAGGAGAAAAAAGGTCTAAGAAAAAACCCATTAATTGACTTCATTACAGCGGAAGCAGACCCTGAGATGACTCTGGATTCTGTTCGTCAACAACTTAGTGGAATAAAAGGGAATCTGGCAGATACTATTATCAAAAGCAGAGAGGAAAGGGTTTGAGTAAATATTTTTTCGATACCAGCGCTATTGTTAAACGATATCACAGGGAGGATGGCACTGATTTTATAGATAGATTGTTTACAGAAGCAGATGCTGAATTCGTGATTTCAGATATCAGCATCATAGAATTTTATTCTGCACTATCTTTGAAAGTAAGGGTCGGTGAAATTGACGAAGATAATTTTATGTCTTTGAGAAAGTTATTCTCTCAGGACATTAAGAGAGGCCTTTACGAAGTTGCTGAATTTTCAAATGCCGAGAAATTAGAATCAACCAGGCTTTTGTTAAAGTATGCTAAAAAACATAGACAAGTCCAAATAGAAATATTACTATAAGCTTCCCATAAACTAACAGACAAAGGGAGGCTTTCATGAGTGACAACAAGACCAGATACCGTGAGGTTCAAACGTCTTTGGAGAAACTTTATCCAACGCAGCCAAAGGGCAACTTTGCTCGAAATTTGAATACCCTGGCCGCGATGATCAGCGGAATCGTAGGAAGCAAGAACACACAACCTCCAAAAATTGCAAGTAAGGTTCCGCAAGAAGCAAAACCGACCAGTGTAGAAAAGCGCGTAAAACGCTGGATCATTAATGAAAAAATTGACGGGGATCATTATTTTTTGCCGTTCGCCGAAGCGCTTTTGACTAAGCTGGGGCTTCAAGAAATTGTGCTGGCAATGGATGGCAGCATTGTTGGCCATGGATGTATCACATTGATGGTCAATGTGATTTATAAAAAACGGGCGCTGCCCCTTGCTTACATAGTGGTCAAGGGGAAAAAGGGACATTTCCCGGAAGACAGCCATATCGCATTGGCAAACAAGGTTTATAATATGCTTCCCGATCCCGCCCCAAAGGTTGTTTTCCTGGGTGATGGCGAGTTTGATGGAACCAAATTGCAAAGCACTTTGAATGAATGGGGATGGAGATATGTTTGCAGGACGGCCAATAACATCAAAATCTTTCTGGATGGTGAAGAGTTTGAAACCAGTATTCTTAGCCAGCTTCTTCCGCCGGGCTCTTATAAACGAGCCCAAGACGTTTTCTTTACAAATAAAAAATATGGCCCTGTGACGGTAATAGGGTGGTGGGCCGAAGATAATGAAGAACCGATATACTTGGTCACCAACATGAGATCCGCTGCCCTTGCATGCGAATATTATTCTAAGAGATTCCGAATCGAAACGTTCTTTTCTGATCAGAAAAGTCGCGGATTTAGCATCGACAAAAGCCATCTCTCAAATCCTGATAGATTAAGCCGTTTAATGATGGCGGCCTGTTTGGCATATATTTGGATAATTTTTTTTGGGAGCCATGGCAATGCATAAAGGCTTCAACAAAATTATCCATCGTACTGACCGGTGTGATCTAAGCCTGTTCCAGCTTGGATTAAGATTGCTAGATTATTTTCTAGATCATGATATTCCAATACCTGTTTATTTTCATGTTTACAGCGTAACCACTTAATTATTTAACAATAATTAACTTGATCAACAAAGTGTACGGTAGCGAAATGAAGGTATAAGGAATTGCCGATTAAAAAAGAAATTGAGTTTGTTCTTCCTTTCAGTCAAGAAGATAGGTATAGGCATTATCACGTTAGGATTAGATGTGAAGTTATCGACTTTGTGGTACAATACGAAACTCTCATAAATGGCAAATAGTTTCCTGTAGTAAGATAT
>DAOUSD010000113.1 GCA_030627405.1 Deltaproteobacteria bacterium | reverse complement strand
TCATTTCCAAGGGTTGTAAAAAGTATATTGCGGCATCTTTTAACGGTTCACGGGGGGCAGTGATCATATCGGATAACCCATTAGAGCGGAAATCTGTGCTATTATTTCTCTTCCCTGTTTATTTTGCCCCCGCATAGAAACCGGAACAGATAACGGACTTATTCTACCTTCGATATTTGTTATGGTGCCCTCTGACTCTTCAAGTGGAAGTGGGGGCAGAATTACTTCTGCGGCGGACAATAATCGTGAACGATAAGGTGATTGAGCTATAAAGAGTTCGGCTTTAGAAAAAGAGTTTTTTATCGTCTGATCATGTTCAATATCTGCAGGGATGTCTCCCATCAAATAAATTACACGAATATCTTCTGTAAGAGTTTTTTCCAGTATTTTGCCTATTGATAATCCTGGCTGTTCAGGCAGATTTGTTTTCCAGGCATTTTCTAATTTTTTGCGTTCCTCAATATCATTTGCCCGCTTTTGTCCGGGGAAGAGGTTTGGTGAAACGCCCATATTAAACAAGCCAAGACCATTTGATTTAAAAACAAGCGGAAAAAGATGCAAAAATCCCTGTCCGGACATTGAAAGGAGTTGTTCAAGCTGATTTGCATCCCACTTAAAAATTTCCTTTGAATAAAGAAAAGCAGTCGGCATTTCGTCTGAAATATCAGGTAACGCGTTATCCACAAAAGAGACTGTCGCTTTGTTTTTTCTTTGAGCGCGTCTGACAAGCGCATCGATTATTGGATATTGAGCAACAGGATTATCAGAGGTGATAAGAATCTGTTTTGCGGTTTCAATAGTTCTATATTCAGCCGTGGTCGAAAACAGCGAAATAAATTCATGGGGAATATCTATTTCAGAAGGGCTATTGAAAAAATCGATATTTGAAGTTTTAAGTACAGCCCTTAAAAATTTCTGAAATAGATATGCTTCTTCATTTGTGCATGCCGGTGTTGCGATTCCTGCAAAAGATTCAGGCCCATATGTTTTTTGAAGCGTTTTGAGCCGCTGAACAACATGGGAAATCGCCTCATCCCATTCTACAGAAATAAATTGCCCGTTTTGCTTGACCCCATTTTGCTTGATCAGGGGCTTATCCAGCATTTTTCTTCCATTTGTATCTTTATATCTGAACTTCCCATCAATACAAAGATGGCCGTAATTCGGCTTTTTTTTCAGATCTGATGTTATTTTGACCAAATCATTGCCGATATGGTTTAATATTAAATTACATCCGCAGCCGCATACGGAACAAGTGGTTGAAGTGGTTTCAAGATGGAAGGGACCTGGTTGTTTTTTTGTTTTTTCAATAAGTGCGCCTGTGGGACAGTTGCTTACGCATAAACCGCATGAAACACAATTGTCGTTGATTACAGGTCCGAAAAATGATGCCTTGCCTTTTTGATCAAATTCAATGGCTTCTATCTTGATTGCATCTGAACACTGGTATTCAGAGCAGTTGCGCATGCATCGCCTGCAGTTGATGCATTTGTTCGGATCAACTATGATGTAAGGATGGGTGTCATCTATTTCAAACTTTTTTTCCTGCCGGCTTTCAAGGCTTGAAATATCTACTTCATACTCTGTGGCATATTCTCTCAATTTGCATTCAAAGGCATCAATACATCCGCATGAAAGACATCTCTTTGCCTCTTGAACGGCAGTTTCTTCTGAAAACCCCAAATCTACTTCTTCAAAGTTATTGCGGCGGGCACCGGCAGGAAGTTCCGGCATTTTTGCCCTTGCTTTCTTTGCAACACCGACGAAGTTTTGTAAATCGACTTTATCAAGGGGACCTTTGCTTATGTTAAAAGGCATTTTAGGAGATTTTACAGGTTTTTTGCGCAGGAACAGATCAATGGAGTGAGCGGCTCGTCTGCCTGCACTAAAAGCTGACACCACTGTTTTGGGGCCGGTAAAGACGTCTCCTCCGGTAAAGACACCTACTACATTTGTCTGAAGAGTTCCCGGGTGCGCAACAATTGTTCCCCAGCGTGTAGTTTCGCACTTTTGGCCAATTTCATCATTCTGCAAACAAGACATTTCAGGTACCTGGCCGATAGCAGTTATTACAGTATCAGCATCAACTGTTTTTTCTGAACCGGATATGGGCCCCGGCCTGCACCTTCCGCTGGAATCTTTTTCGCAGAGCCTCATACTTATATATTCCATCTGTTTTAACTTGCCGTTTTCACCAATAAGCCGTGAAGGAGCGACAAGTATATTTATTTCGATTCCTTCCTCTTCTGCAGCATCAACCTCTGCTGCAAGAGCCGGCATTTCTACTCTTGATCGACGATAGTATATGGCAACATTTTTTGCTCCCAGCCGAAGAGCGGTTCGTGCTGCGTCAATTGCGGTATTGCCGCCGCCTATAACAATCACCCTGTTTCCAATTTCGACATTTTTTCTTAGTGAAACATCTGTAAGAAATTTTGTGCCTTCAATTACGCCATGAAGTTCTTCTCCGGGTATTCTCAGATTTCGGTAACCCCAACACCCGATGCCTAAAAAAATTGCGCTGTAGCCTTCTGCAAACAGGCTGTCAAAGGTGAAATCTTTTTCCAGGGCTACATTGGTTTTTGCTTCAATCCCTATCTGCAGGATTGATTCTATTTCAAGATCAAGTATGTGTCTTGGAAGGCGGTAATCAGGGATTCCATATCGTAATTGTCCGCCCAACTCAGGCATGGCCTCAAATATAGTCACTTCATGGCCCATTTGTCTCAGATAAAAGGCAGTGGAGAGCCCGGCCGGTCCTCCTCCAACCACGGCAACCCTGTAACCTGAAGGTTCGGGGAGGCATACAATTAATTTTTTATAATTATTTCGTTCATAATCACCAAGAAAACGCTTTGCAAAGTTAATACAAACAGGCTCGTCAACTCTTTGGCGCCGGCATTCGGTTTCACAGGGATGGGGGCATATCCTTCCGATTACAAGGGGCATTGGGCAACGTTCCTTAACGAGTTTTAATGCTTCCAGATATTGACCGTTTGCAAGCAGCGCAAGATATCCCTGGATATCCACGTTTGCAGGGCATGTGAGGTGGCATGGGGCTACGCAGTCTCCATAGTGTTTTGACAGAATCAATTCTATTTTATTTTGACGGGCCTGGCGGACCCGTTCAGAATTGGTATCTATAACCATTCCTTGTTTGACCTTTGCGACACACGATGTAACCAGACGATCGTGGCCTTCAATTTCAACTATGCATAAACGGCATCGTCCCAATGGCTTCAGGTGTTCTTGATAGCAAAGGGTTGGTATCTTTATCCCTGATTCTTCTGCTGCCTGTAAGATAGTGGTATCAGGTTTTACTGCAGTTACTTTTCCGTTGATTGTGAGCTGAATTTTGTTTGACAAGCCGTACCTCCTAAAAGTTTATAGTATAAGAATTTCCATTTTATGCCTAATGAATTCGGTACCATAAAAGTGCCTAAAGTGAGCTAAAGTGCCTAAAATGCCTAAAGTTGTGGTACGCCTTCGGCGTGCTAATTGATAAACCAAATAATTTCTTTCTTTGTCTTTATTGGTTGCATTTTATATTCTGTGCCAAAAGCTACCACGTAAATTTAAAAAATGAAAAACCTTAGTAAAACCACACAACTTCTTAAACGCCTCTGCTTTTGGCATCAGGTGCACTGGCTTGTTCAGTGATTATTCCTGGAATTTCATATTCAATACGCCCATTTTTCCATACTGGAATTTTATAGTTATTTTTTCTTGCATTTTCCGCGACCTTTGCAGCGGCTCGCTCCAAGGCCTTTAACCCTAACAATGCATATTTATTGTGTTCTTTCATTCTTATCTCTCCGATTCATCAAGGATAACAGGCTGGTTTCCAGAAGTATCAAACACAATCCATGAATCAGCCAGAGGTTTGTATATCAGTTGAAAATTGATCCAACTTCTTTCAAATCGACGAATGATATCCTGCTCAGGAACATTATGACCACCTTGGGAAACTCTCAGCTTCACGCGTTCAATTGCAAATTTCACTGTTGGAACCTTGAGATAATAAATTATGATTTCATATTGTTTCGTTTTCCAATTTTTTATTTTATTGATATATCCCTTGCCGCTAAGTGTTGTTTCAAAAGCAAACGATTCGCTCTTTTTAACACACTCATTAATATTCTGAATCATTAATCTTCCTGCTTCGATGGCCATTTTGTCTGGTTGGAAAGGAGATAAGCCTTGAGCGATCAAATCCGCATTTATGAAGTTCAGACATTCGGCCTCAATCGGAAGGAACTCATTAGCAAATGTTGTTTTCCCCGCACCATTAGGTCCAGCTATGATGTAACATTTATTTTTCAACGTACTATGTTCCTATATATTTTTCACCGAACGTTGCTGATGACCAACAGGAAAAGCTTAGAATCACTTGGATAAAGCAAGTTCTATGATGATCTTAGTAAAAGTAAAAAACGAACCGGCTTTTCCTGTTGGGTCAATTAGCTGGTTATGCTGGCTCTCATTTCGTTCCAAAACTCATCGTTCGATGTGAACTACAATTACCCCAAAAAGAGAGGTTTCAGGAAATATTCTTCAGTTTCTCACTCAGTGATCCTTCGTTTCGATTGATCCAAATAAGGACACCAACAACGATCAGAATTGGCACAGCCAGCAAGACAGTTCGTTTCCCCTCTGATAAAGGCGATAACAGGTGCGCCGAGTGATGTCATTGCGTATATGAATGCATTCAAGGAATGACCAGAGAGCCCAAAGGTACGATAATTTGGTTCCGACTTCTTATCTAATTCCTCCCCAACGCAAATGTTGCTTAAGACCAAGCAAATTCTCAATTTCATATAGTCTATGCAGCTTACAGAGAAAAATTTGGCGATTGTGGTCCGAATAGAGCATCCAAGCGGACATAAGGATCGATATAAGAATAGAACTAGCAATTATCAGATTGGCCTCAACGTTCGGGTCGCTTAAGAACCCCCAAAACACAAATACGCCTGCAATCAGGACAGAGCCGACCTGCCAGGAAAAATTGTCATAATGCATATAGGCGTCATTAGTAGCCGAGTATTCAGTAAGAAGTGCATCTTTGTCGATTTTGCTCTCTGACATATATCTCTTCGTCCCTTCAACTAACCTGAGTTTCCGCTTTAAGTCTTAGGGCTACCAACTTAAAGCGGGACATTTTTTGCCATTTTGGCTCTATGGCAATTCCACAATCAAGCAAAATTTAAGGAGTTGCTAACTGATTGAATTTACAGGCTGTCCCGCCTTACGTTGGTAGCCTCTGAACTGTGTTCCCTGATTGGATTTTACTCTGTAACCAACTGAAATTATTACATCAAGGTTATAGTAATTTGGCGCTTTCTGCTGAAATTCGGAAATTCCGAATTTCTTCAAAGTTTGGTTCTCTTCCAGCTCTTCTTCTGCATAAATATTTTTAATATGCTCATTTATGGTAGATTTTGCTTTCCCAAAAAGCATTGCCATTTGATCTTGGGTAAGCCAAACCGTTTCATCCTTTAAACGGGTTTCTATCCTGATTTCGTTATCTTTTGTCCGGTAAATGAGTATTTCTGAATTTTGTTTCATTTTTTACTTTCCATTAACTTCAGGCACTGTCTTTTCTTATGTCCGCTCAAACAGATCAACCCAGGACTGAAACCTTTTGACTTTTTCAAGCCCATAGGGTTTAAGGTATTGCTTTATATCTTCAACAGATTTTTCTTTTTTTAGTGAATCCCGATTTTTAGAAAAGAACTTGTCTGCAAAGCAAATTATCTGCTCTTCTATTGAAACAGGAAGCATATCACGTTTTGGCAGCGGAAGGGCATATTTGTTAATATCTTCGATAGTTATACCCACGCCTACGTGGCGTTCGCAGACAAGAGCATGCCTTGGAAACCCGATCTTTTCTAGTATTTCACGGCCCAGATATCCATGACAAATATACGGATTTTTGCCTTTACAACCCAGTTCAGTGGCATTCGTCAAAAACATGCCGATATCATGCAGCATCGCAGCTTCTTTTATAAAATCAAGGTCCGGGTTTAATTGGGGCACCTTTTTGGCGGCATCAAGGGCTTTTCTCGCGACCTGTTTGCCGTGTTGGATTAGAATCTCATATTCCCTTGAACCGCTTTTGTAGTACTTATCAATAATATCAATAGGATTCATAAAACTATCGCGAAAGAAGCACGCCCTCTATGAAAGGGTCTATTGCTCCATCAAGAACGCTGTTAACGTCGCCGACTTCAAGATTTATTCTGTGATCCTTGACCATCTGGTAAGGATGAAGGACATATGACCTTATTTGACTGCCCCATGCTATTTCATCCTTGCTGTCATGCAG
>DAOUSD010000233.1 GCA_030627405.1 Deltaproteobacteria bacterium | reverse complement strand
GCACTTTTGTATATTTTTGTTAAAACCTAAGTTGAGCGATTTTTTGCGAAGATATGTGCTGAGATCTTGATGCATAAGGATTTGCAAAAACCGCAGGCATACCCGTGGATATGTCGAGGAATTTTGCAAAGCCTTTATGCGCAAGAGATCGGTGCAGATCGAGTAAAAAACCGCTCAATTTAGGTTTTACAATTGTGCCGGGTTAACAGTTTACAGTTTGCGGTTGCTCAAAACATAAAACCCTGAACTATGAACCGATAACTGTAAACCAACCTGAAACGGCTACGTATATTCCTTGTAAATTCATTCGTCTTATGATAATTATTATTAATATTTATACCTCGAAAGGAGCATTAATTGTGATTGAAAACTTTCAGGCAAACGGTCTTCCCACTTTAATAGGAAGCCTTCCTATGGATAATCATGCAGAAGCTGTAAAACTTGTTTTCAGATATACTCCTGAAATTCCCTTATGGGTTCAGCTTCCGGTTTATAAAAAAGAAGGAATGATTGCGCAGTTTCTTCCCGGTTTGCCGGGTCTTGTTGTTGAAAAAGAAAAAGCTTATATTGATACCGGCGCAGGTGGTTTTGGTGAAGATCTTCTTAAATTCTATGAAGACTACATGGCTGTACTTGAAGGTCGGGGCGATCTTTCCGGATCAAGATTTGTCTTAGCAGAGGATAGAGCAAGTGGTTTTTTTGAGTTTACAAAGCAATTAAAGGCGGTTTCCGTTTCCCCTGTTGCAGTTAAGGGCCAGATAACAGGCCCTCTAACTTTTTGCACAGGTATAAACGACCAGAATGGAAAGGTGATATTTTATAACGAACAGATAAGGGATGCGGCTGTAAAACTTTTGGCTCTAAAAGCCGGATGGCAGGTCAGAGAACTTTCGAAATTCGGAGTTCCCGTAATTATTTTTTTTGATGAACCCGCACTCGCCGGTTTCGGCTCATCTGCGTTTATAGGTATATCAAGCCATGAAGTAGAAAAATGTTTTGAAGAAGTTATAGAAGCCGTTCATTCAGAAGGCGGTATTGCAGGAATACATGTTTGCGCCAATTCCGACTGGTCGCTGGTACTTGGTTCTTCGGCAGATATAGTCAGCTTTGATGCATATTCTTTTTTTGACAGATTTATTCTTTACGCTGATCATATTAAGAAATTTATGGAATCAGGACGCATTCTTGCATGGGGCATAGTGCCCACCTCAAAAGCAGAAGATGTTGAAAAAGAGACAGTCGATTCGCTGGTGATAAAATGGGAAGATGAAGTGCGGGATTTAAAGGCCCTTGGATTTGACAGATCTAAAATCCTGGCTCAGTCTTTAATAACTCCAAGCTGCGGTACAGGTTCCTTAAGCCTGGAAAATGCAACAAAGGTTCTCAGGTTGACAAGGGAAGTCTCGGATAGATTAAGAAGATAGATAAGCGCTCACGGAACGGCTGCCACCAAGTCCTGTTTACTCGTTAAAATCCGGACAATGTTTTTTCAGGCATTCTCGAGACACAGGCCGTGGCTGAATTGGGCATCTGTTTAAACAGCGCGCGGCAAGTTATAGACTTTCAGATAATTAATTTCACAAGGCCGGAAGGAGGAAGGCGTATTAGTTATACGTCGACGACTGATAACACAGTGAAATTAATTATCTGAAAGTCTACAACTCTTTTCCTGTCAACATTTCGAGTTTTGCCAGGCTCTGTGCATGATCAGCAAGCGCCCTTTCATATGACAGATAAAATTCCAGGATGGCCCGTTCGGCATCAATAAGATCCGTAAAGTCAATCTTGCCTGCCTCAAACCCCTTTTGTGTTACCTCAAACGATTCAGTTCCCTTTGGAATTAAACTATTACTGTAAAGACGAATCCTGCGCCCGGCGTCACAAAATTGATAAAATGCCATCTTTACATCAGCAATCAGGCTGTTTGAAGCGTCGATTATTGCGTTATTGGCTGCTCTCCACTTTGCATAGGCCTCTTTTTCACTGGCGCGATACTTATTATACCAGATAGGAATGTTTATCGAAAACATAACCATTACCGGATCTTTACCGCTATCCGGCATATTGTTTGATGCCTCATCTGTGTCAATATATTCTGCTCCAATGGTAAAATCCGGGAAATAGTTCTTGCCTGCCAGATCAATCCTCCCCTTTTCTTTTGCAATCTCATAGTCCAGGCTCTTAAGCCCCGGGTTGTTTTCCATAAGCAAATCTATGAGCTCATCCTCTGAAAATTCTATCTGTTTTTCCGATACAGTCTCAAGCCGGGCAATCGGAGTATCAGCAGGACGGTTAAGTGCTTCATTCAGTTTTGCTGCGACTGGCTTCCGAAGATCTTCTAAACTCTTAAGTCTATCAATTAATATGTCAATTTCCAACTCAGCTTTGACAACGTTGGCATATACCTCTTTACCGGTTCTATATTTTGTCCGGACAATTTTTTCTAAATACTTTACCAAATCAATGTTTTCACGCATAATATCAATTGCCCGTTCCAGGTAGTAATATTCGTAATAATATTTTTTCACCAGAAAAAAGAGCTTAAGCTTGGCTTCTTCGTATTTTTGCTGCATGGCATTGGCATTCTCCACAGCAATCTTTTCTCTGAATTTAAGTTTGCTTAACCAGGGAAACGTCTGCATAAGCCCGATTTTTTGCTCCTGTGGTCCTACCCTTGTTTCTACTTCTTTTATAAAATAGGTATAATTGAAACGCGGGTCAGGGAGAGACCTGCTCTGTGTTATTTTTTCCAGTGCTTCTTTCCACCGGTAAAAAGAAGCCTTCAGCCCTGGATTGTTGAGTGCGGCATATGCCAGATAGTCTGCCGGCGTGGAATTTTCGTCAATCTCAGAAAGCTGATCTGATGCCTGAGATTTATCTACATAAGGATATGAATTGCGCTCTTCCTCGTGGAATCGATCAAATGCATCCCGCTCATTTGAAGAAGCGCAACCTATTGTCAATATAATCAACAAGCAGAATACTGTCTTTAAAAATTTTACACTCTTTTTTCCCGGCAATTTTAAATTCATCAACATAACTCGTTACCTATGAAGATATCTCAATATAACCATTCCGTTAAAAGTGTATCCATTCTTGATTATTAAAAATTTAAGCAGTAAATTCGGTAATATCAGCAATCACGAAGCATTTCGGCAAGAGGTAAAACCTGTTTTTTAACTCGCTATAATTAATTATCAATCGAAAAATGGGGTCAAGTCTACGGTTGACCCTTGCTCAAAATTAATAAGGGTCAAAAGTAGACTTGACCCCTCTGTACTTTGACCCCTCTGTACTTTGCCGGGATTCAAAGGGCCAAAGGCAACGTCTTCCAGTACGGTGGGGCTGAATAGTAAGGATTTTTCTGCTGAATTAAAACTAGAATCTTAAGAGCGCGCCAAGATTTAACGAAAATCCTGATATGTCTATGGCGTCTTCATTCGCTCTCCATCCATTATACGTTTTTACATCAAAAGAAGCGTCAAGATAGTCTAAAGAAAACGAGAAGGAAATAATTTTGCCGCCTATCGTCAAACACAGCCCCGGCATAAAACCCGTGCACCCAGAAAGTTTCACGTCGTCGGAATCAGTATATGAGTCTCCCTCCCACGTTGGATCAAACCTCACGACGCTAATGTGGGGACCCAAAGTGACTACTCTGTTGAGTTTAAAACGAACGGCTACATCACCTAAAAACATATTTGCGTTGAATGCACTATTCCAGAGGTGTCCAAAACCGCCTGTAAAATCGATATAAAGAGGAGGCGTGTCAAAGCCTATGCCTAATTTTATTGTCGGCATCCAAGAACCAGAGCCCTCTATAGTCTCTGAATGAGAATAATAATAAGAAGAATTCTCTACCTTAAATCCATCAACATCTGGGCTGATCAGCAATGATCCAGGTTTGATGTCCAGAATAAAATCCACTCCGGCAAAACTAGTAGCCGGCATTATACTAACACAAAATAGCATACACATACCTATTACCGTTTTTTTCATCGCCCTAATCTCCTTTCCTAAAACATAGTTATTATTACCTAAGATGAGCAATTAGCTCTTAGCAATTAGCGGTTAGCTCTTATTATTTCGGGCGTTTACCAGCGATTCGATTTTCACCCATTGGGTGAAATGT
>DAOUSD010000104.1 GCA_030627405.1 Deltaproteobacteria bacterium | reverse complement strand
TTCAATCTTATGGCATCTTCTATATCTCTTCCAATGTAGCTGATAGTATCTGCCATGCGTACAACACAGCCTTCAAGAGTCATGGGAATCAGTTGCATATCCGGCAAAGTTTTTTTTGCTGCAATCTCTTCATCTAGTTTTATAAAGGTTTTATTTCGCTTCGCTTTAAGCATCTCATTATGTATTTCTCCATCATGACAAAGTATTCCATCCAGAGTCTGAAGACAAAGATTCCATCCTTTTCCTTTTCGTTCTACCCTGTCTAAAAACTGCACGCCCTGAACGCTGTGTAAAAAATATCCAATGCCACAAGATTCGCATATCTCAGACAAAAACCTTTCACCATCATGCCCGAAAGGGGTATGCCCAATATCATGTCCGAGAGATATTGCCTCAATAAGATCCTCATTTAATCCAAGAAAACGACCTATTGTTCTGGCTATCTTGGAGACTATCTGAACATGCAGCACTCTGTGAGTTATGTGGTCGTTCTCAATAAGATAAAATACCTGGGTTTTATCAATATATCTTGTATATGCAAGAGCATGAAGAATTCTATCAACATCCAGAGAAAAGGCCTGACGATATCCATGTTTAAGCTTTTCTTCATGTGAACGACGGAAGCCTTTGGAGCTTAAAACAGCTAAAGGAGATAATGACTCAGCTTCCCGCTGATTTAAAGCCAATCTTATATTATCCAAAAGCATTTTTATTACAGCTCCTCATTTTCAATCATATCTTCCATGAGTTTAACATAATCTATTCCTGCCCTTCGGAAGCCTTCCTTCCCATATTTCATATTTGCTTCAAGAACATAATATTTGTCTTTATACATGCAGATATCAATGCCTACATCATTCCATTTGCAGCTCTGTGCGGTATGAAGTGCAAGATCAAGGGCTTCATCTGGAACAGGGTCTAAACTAATAGTCCCTCCCACTGAGACATTACTTCTGAAATCAGATGGAGGAGCTATCCGCCAGTAAGCATGAACTATTCTATTTCCAATAACAACCACCCTTATATCGCGGTCTGATGGTATGTATTCCTGAATGTAAGCTGGAGTAACAATATTTAAGTAAGCAAAAAGGTCATCTTCATTTTTTATAAGGTAAACCCCTCTCCCCATGGCGGATCCTCTTGGTACTTTACCAATAAAAGGGAATTTAAAATATTCCGTAATAGTAGGTTTCTGACGCTTTCCGTAAAATACCCGCGTTCTGGGATGAGATATCTTCAGCAGATCAAACAACGCTGTTTGTTTGATCTTATCCTGAACGCATTTGTATGTGTGATAACTTGGGAAAGTACTCTTTCCCATTGCATCAAACAGATCCGCATAGAAAGTTGTCGGGTAATATATTTTTTTTGCGCTTCTAATTAAATCCGCCTCTTGAGGGCTGTAATCAGAAAAATTTGGTCGAACTCCCAAAGTAATTACATTCCTGCAATCTCTAAGACGCGCCTCTATGGCAATAACTTTTTTGATTTCACACATAGTATCTCTCTAAAAAACGATGGCATTTTAGCTTGACGAAACAAATAGACTGTGCGCGAGCATCAGGTATAACCAAATTCAAAGCAGGAAACTGTTTGAGAGTATTAGAGATCGTTAAGAAAGAACCCTGTATGATATCGTTATTTTTTTTAATGGGTTGTTGAACTATTATTATTGTTTTCATTCGTGGCAGGTTCTTTCTTTACGATATCTTATGCGCGAGTTTTTCATGATTTTAATTTGGTTATACCTGATGCTCGCTTGCGACCGGTTGCTAAAATATTATAAAAAACCATTATTGCGGTGCCAGCACAAACATTGATGGATTAACAGAAACATCTGTCCAGTATTTGTGAATATCAATCTTGAATCCATTGCCGTTATCGCTTGATACGCTTAGCTTCAAAGGAACATGATATTTATTTATCTTCTGCAGGCTATCAATTACTGCAAAATATAATAATTTTTCATTTACATCAAATAACTCAACCTTTTTGACATCTTTTTTATCTTCATTAAGATAAATTTTTTGAATCACATTTCCATTTCTTTTTTTTAAAACAATTACATATCCCTGCTTTTTATTTCTGATAATATTAGCAGTATAATATTCATAAAGCGGAATACGGCCGGCGAGTAATGATACTATTTCAACAGGTTTTACAGGTATTTGAATTGCTTTTTCCAGGTTGGAATATGAAGAGCGTTTCTTGTAAAAGCTATTATCAGTATGGGATAAAAAATAAAACCATTGCCCGTCATTTGCGATGCTTAATAAAGGTTGGCCTGAAATGTTCAAAATGGCTATTCGTATCATATCAGGGTCAGACCCAACCCATGCAATGCTTGAAGTAATACTTTTTTTATCTTCTTCCCAAAATGTTATTTTGCCGATGCCTTTAAATGTTTTAAGGTTTCTGTTTTTAAGTCTAATAGTTGAAAGAAGATTATTAACTTCAGTTATAGCGGCTGTGTCTAATAATTCAGGAGGCTCCTCAACAATTCTTCCCGTAAAAAAAGAACATGCAGAAAAAAAAACAATGACAAATAGTATGAGTATGTATTTCACTTGATAAAATCGTATAACTTAGTGATCGAAGATTTTTAGCAGTTAGCTTTTAGCAGTTAGCCTTTAGCTAAGAGCTAACCGCTAATGGCTAATAGCTTTTTACGAAGCCGTCACTTCAGTTCCTGAATCTTTTTCTCAATATCCGCCTTATCCTTTTCCCTTTTCAATAGAGAACGTTCGTAAAACATAAGAGCCTTTTTTTTATTAGTCATTTTTAAATAAACATCGCCCAGATGTTCCAAAATAACTGGATCATCAGGAGCCAGATCTACCGCCTTTTTCAGAAGCTTAAGCGCATCTTTGTAACGTCCCTTTTTATAATATACCCATCCCAGGCTGTCAGTGATATAACCATCATCAGGGCTGTGCTTTAATGCTTCTTTTATAAGACTTTCGGCTTCATCAAGGTTTATCCCAAGCTCTGCATAGATATAACCTACGTAATTCAAAGCATTTGCATTATGAGGATCAAGGCTTATAACTGTCTTCATCGATTCTATTGCAGCCTCTTTTTTATCCCACATGTCATAAACAACTCCGAGGCGGAAATAGAGTTCAATATTCTTTGGATCAATCTTGATTGCTTTCTCAAGAACTTTTTCAGCCTTATAGAACTCTTCATTCTCTTCATAAAATGAAGCAAGATAAAGCATTAGTTCCGGTTTATCAGGAATATTTTTTACTAAATTTTCTAAAAAATTAATGGCTTCCCTTATTTTTCCCAGATCCCGATATAGAAAAGAAATCTGGATCACTGAATTTTGATAAAATTTTGAATCCGGCGGCACCTGTTTAAAGTGGGCTATTGCTGTTTCTTTATCATTAATTGCATTATATGCCATGCCTGCGGCATAATGAATGTCTGAACTGCCGGGCAAGCTCTTTAACATTCCTTCTATGACAATAATAGCATCATTATATTTCTTTTTATCCAAATATATCTGAGCGACTTCTCTTATAACTTCAGAATCAGACAAGCTTTTTGCAGCCAGGACATTAAACAGGTTGTCTGAATCTTTAATCATTCCATTCTTATAATAAAGAAGACCAAGCTCAAGGGCAGCTCTGATGTTATTTGAATTTCTTTTCAGAATTTCTTTGTATATTTCAATAGTCTTTTGTTCTTCACCCAGACTTTTATAAAGTTTAATCAACTCAAATTTGGCTTCCTCAAGGTCTGGCTCCGAATCTAATGCTTTTAGAAATTCTTTTTCAGCATCAACTATTTTTCCCTGTTCCGCATAAATCTTTCCAATAAAAAAATACCCTGCATAAAATTCAGGATATTTATCAACTAACTGTTTATATATCTTTAAGGCTTTGTCCAAATCGCCTTCTTCCATATAAATATCACCGAGAATCAAATATATTTTTTCCTGAGCCGGATCATTGGCAATGACCTTTTCATATGCTTCTTTAGCATCATCAATCTGTTTAAGGCTCTGTTTGATTCTACCATACATAATAAGAGCTTCTACATCGCCTGGATTTTTGTCTATAATATTTTTAACAATATTCAGTGCTCTTAAATTGTCTTTCTGCATCAGGTAAAGAATTGCAAGTTCTCTTTGTAAATATAAATTTTCAGGATCCTCTTCAATCGTTTTATTCAGGTGGTAGATAGCTTTATCTAAATTATTTTTCTTTAATTGCAGATAAGCTTCTATATAGTTATAATAACGACTTTCAGTTTTTTTAACCGGCAGTTCATCGCCCGGTGGTGTCGACTTAATTAAAGTACAACCCTGATAAAACAAGAAGGCTATAAATAAAATAGATAGTCTAAATAACTGCGACTTCATTTATAATATTCCTCACAAATTATTATTACACACCTTTCGATAGTTATAAGCGTTCACTGAACGTTGAAATTAGAAATTAGAAATTTGGCCTTCATGCTTTTGTACTGTTCTTTCCAATTTCTATTTTAATCTCTCCTAATTTCTAATTTCCAATTTCAAGTTTCAAGCCGTGAACCGTGAACCTCTGTATAATATTCCCTTACTCAACTTCATCTTTAAAAACATAAGAATCAAAATCAGATACTTCGCGTTTAAAAAATTCTCTTAACTTCTTTATTAGATTTTTCTCAATCTGCCGGACTCTCTCCCTTGATATTCCATAGCGATCGCCAATCTCCTGCAATGTGGCTGGATCATCGGAAAAAATGCGCACATTAAATATTTCGAGTTCTCTTTTATTCATTTTCTTTTTGAACATTTCAATCTTATTATGAAGAAGTTCCTCGATTTCCTTTTTTGCCACTTTTTCCTCTGTAGATTCATCCTCAGTACTTAAAAATTCAATCCTCTCGGTATCTGAATCATCTTTTAAGGGCGCGTCTAAAGATACATCCCAACCATTCAGCCTCTGTTCCATGTCCACAACTTCTCGTTCTGAAACGCCCAATGTTTGCGAAAGGAGCTTAGGCTTTGGATCAAACCCCTCATCTATAAGTCTTTGTTTTTCCTTTTTTAATTTAAAAAAAAGTTTTCTCTGCCCCTGTGTCGTACCAATTTTTACAAGACGCCAGTTGTCCATTATGAACTTAAGAATATATGCCTTTATCCAGAATGAAGAATAATATGAAAACTTAACGTTCTTATAAGGGTCGAACTTTCTGACAGCCTGCATAAGCCCCATATTTCCTTCCTGAATCAGGTCTAAAAGATTCTGCATCCAAAGTCTCTGAAATTCCAGTGCGATTTTTACTACAAGCCTAAGGTTGGAAGTGGCTAGAATATATGCAGCTTCTTTATCACCATGCTCGCATACTCTTATAGCGAGATCTCTTT
The DNA here is from genome assembly GCA_030627405.1 of Deltaproteobacteria bacterium. Taxonomy (GTDB): domain Bacteria; phylum Desulfobacterota; class Desulfobacteria; order Desulfobacterales; family ETH-SRB1; genus B13-G4. Next base: position 1,181 of record DAOUSD010000104.1, on the reverse strand, counting down.
CTTCTTCTCTTGTAAGAAGCTTATATCTACTGATTTCCTGCAAATATTTCTGAAGGGGGTCAAACTTAACAAGAGCATTTTCAGAAGATTGGCTTGCGGAATTTTTACCATCTCTCTTTTTGCCGGTAAGAGTTTTTTTAGCTTTTTTTATTGAATCTTTTTTTTTCTTCATTTTGATATCGGTTGACTGGTTGGCTACTCGACTGCTCGAACAATTTAAGCTTTATTTTTTATGGACATAACATATAACATATGCTAGTAATAACTTATGTGCGCCTGTAGCTCAGATGGATAGAGCAACGGACTTCTAATCCGTAGGTCGCAGGTTCGAATCCTGCCAGGCGTACCAAAATCGTAAGCGTTTATGGTTAACAGTTGATCAAAACATAAAACTGTAAACCAGATTTATTGATTATTTATACCCCATGGGGAAAAAAAAGTAAACCCCCCATTAACCTATAACAACAACCAAAACTCCTGAAATAGCAACGCCGACAGCCACATCATCCCAGTTTATACGGGCGATGTCGGTTGATCCAACAGCACCGGTAAATACAGGAAACTTAAGCTTTATGCTATTGTCCGCTCCCACGGTTGTTGCAGTATCTACTGCAGGAAATGTAGCTTTATCTGAATCCGCTTCAATTCCAACGGCACCAACAGCGGTTCCCTGAATATTGAAATGCAAAAAATCTATTGGATAATCTTTTTCAGATCCGCCTGTAATTTTACCAAAAGGCAGCGGATAAAGTACCTCTCTGCCCTTTAAAGCAGATCGACCGATTTCACATGGGCCTTCACAACCATCAACCTTAAGTGTTTTTTTATATCTAAATTGAAATAAAAAAGACGCCATTTTCCTCAAAATAAGAAAAGGCGCCTTTGTCTTCTAAAAAAATTCCGAATGCCGTTGTTCGGAATTTCATTCACGCTTTATTCGAATCTGTTTTTTTAGTTGTATTTATTTATTTTGTCAAGTATTTTTACTTGAAAAAGTTTAAACAAACTACCCTCCATAGCAAGCTGCGGTGTTATCGCACATCTGATTTTCACGATCTAAACGAATAAAACATCGAGGAATTTGCAAAAATGTGTGCCATGAAACGGATAGAAAACGTTACCCTGCTTTATGAAATCAGCAAAACCCTGAATGAGCACCTGGATCTTAAACAATCTTTATA
>DAOUSD010000268.1 GCA_030627405.1 Deltaproteobacteria bacterium | reverse complement strand
CATTGTAATGCATCTATTTATATCATCTATGACAGACGTTGCTGAAAACTGGAGAGTCTCAAGTGCGGAGACTTTATGCGTTTCACCATAACGGCCAGGAAGATAACCATCAACATACATACTGTCTTTGCCCGAAAGAAGTGGAATTTCATATGCTTGACAAATATCTCTAAGAGCAAGGCATGAACGGACAAGCTGCGCGGCCTTGAATTTGCCGTCAGGATTATCTTTTGAATCATATTGAATATTCGGCCAGCAGAAATTATCTACGCCGCCTATATGTTGTTCAAAATTCGCCCCAACAGCTATGAGCCTACGCACGGCTTCGTCAATGGTGCAGCTTGTCATATGATAGGCATCAATAAGTGAATAAGTGGGCAGCAGGGCCTGGGCAAAAGCAAGACCTTTGTTAGAATCAAGCACCGGCCTTAAGACAACTGCATCACTGTTAACGTCTCGATGGGCCCCGACCAGAGGTTTTATTACGCTTGTACCCTGGACTTCATGGTCATACTGCCTGCTAATCCATTCTTTGGAGCATATATTGGGACGCGCAAGAATATCTTTCAGTAAAGTTTCATAATCAACCGGTTCCCTTAAAACCGGCTCAAACAACCCCCGCTTGTCAGGAGGCTGCCAATGTGCATCAAATTCCCACTGAGGAAAACCCGAAGTAAGCAGATCAAGATCAATATAGGCACAGGTTTCACTATTGTAAGAAATATGAAGTTTGCCCGTATCAGTAAAAGTTCCTATAACCGTGCTTTCTACTGCATGTTTTTTTGAAAGCTCAAAAAAACGTTTTAGATCATCCGGCCTTACAGCCAAGGTCATACGTTCCTGGGATTCTGAAATCCATATCTCCCACTGATCAAGTCCTTCATATTTTAAAGGAACCTTTTCAAGCTGGATATCACATCCATTTGAAAATAGCGCTGATTCGCCTACGGATGATGAAAGCCCTCCTCCTCCGTTATCGGTAATAAATGCTATAAGTCCTTCATCACGTGCCTCTAAGATAAAATCATGCATCTTTTTCTGGGTGTACGGGTCGCCGATCTGGACATGGCCGGCAGGAGTATGCTCTGAAAAAATCTCTGACGCTGCTGTCACGCCATGAATTCCATCTTTGCCGACCCTTCCGCCACACATGATAACCAGATCTCCGGGAGAAATATCTTTCTGCTCCGATGGTTCTCCCTTTATCATAGCAGGCATGATACCAAGTGCTGTTACAAAAACCAGGCATTTGCCCATGTAGCCATGATGAAAAAAAACCTGACCAAAGGGTGTCGGTATCCCGCTTTTGTTGCCGCCGTCTCTTACTCCTTCTATAACGCCATCTAAAAGCCGTCTCGGGTGCAGATGCGGTTTGAGATCTCCGTTATAATCCCTGTGCCCCACACAATAGCCGTAGCTGCCCATAATCAGCTTTGACCCCTTGCCGGTACCCATGGGATCACGGTATATTCCTACTATACCGGTTATAGCCCCGCCATATGCTTCCATATTGGACGGAGAATTATGCGTTTCTCCGGTAATAACATAATGATGATCCTGGTCAAAACGGCCCACGCCGGCATTATCCCACAAAACAGATATAACCCAGGATTTTCTTTCCTTTAATGCCAAAGTGGGAGTTTCAATGCAGGTTTTAAAAAGATTATCCACAAGTTCTAAATTATCTGCTGCAAGATCATGGTAACGGAACAGCCCTCGAAAAGTATTATGATTGCAATGGTCGCTTCTGGCCTGAGAAATATATTCAAGTTCAATATCTGTAGGGTCTGAGAGCCCGACTTTTGCACGCGCTGCCTGAACATTTTCTTCTAAAAAATATTTCCTTATAATTGGTATATCATTTGGATTCAAAGCCAGATTACGTTTATCACTGATTTGCTTTAGTGTTGAATCGCTATCTATCGGAATTGTGATAACTGCAGGTATGTGGTTAAGCTTGACTTTTGGAATTATAAAGCCGGTCCCTGTCTCAGGATCCCAATCATTTTTTGAAAAAATCTTCCATTGCTGGATGATATCATTTGCCAGAAGCTCGCCGGCAATTTTATCCGTGTCTTCAGCAGTAAGATCGTTGCCTTTCAGGCAAAAGCGCTTTGATGTATATACAGCTTCTCCCTGGCCGAGCCTCACTCCCAGAATATCTTCCACTGCTTCAACAGCAGTACTGCCCGGATTGTCCTTAACTCCAGGCCTGTAACCGACCCAGATAGTCCAGTCAAATTCAACAGGCAAAGGCTTAAAAGAAGAAATTTGTGTTACAGGATTTGTAAAAACCTCTGTTTGTATTTTCTTCACTTGATCATCCGACAGACGTGCATCAATTGTTACTACATGAATTGTTCTTACCTGTGAAAGGTCAATCCCAAAGTAATGCATTGCCTTTTGTCGAATACCTTCGCCCTCGGCATCAAATAAATCGGATTTTAATGTTATTTCCAGTCTATCAGGCATAATAATAATCTTTACCGGTTTACGGTTAACAGTTTTACGTTTTGATCAACCGCAAACCGTGAACTGTTACCATTTAACTAAAAAACATGCGTGTTATATCATTATAAAACACATAAATCATGAGCATAACCAATATAAAAATACCTACCTGCTGGGCAATTTCACGAAATTTAACATTGACTGGCCGCCCTGTTGCCGCCTCAATAAAAAAGAAAACCAGATGACCCCCATCCAGAACAGGTATGGGCAGAAAATTGATTATGGCAAGATTAATACTAAGCAGCGCTATAAAAAACAACAGGTTTGATATTCCCTCTTTGGCCTGTTGTCCTGCCATCTGTGCGATCATAAGCGGACCGCCCAGAGTTTTTGTCGAGATGGCACCCTGAATCAGCTTTACAATACTAACTATGGTTAACTTTGAAATGTTATAAGTCTGTATTATGCTCTCTGAAAAGGCCTGAAAAAAATTCAATTCTTTTATGGAACCATCTCCTGAAGATGTAATACCAATAACATAACGCTGAAAATCCTCGCCAAAAATATTCTTGGTCGTTATCAGTTCCGGCTTAACATTTGCAACAAGTATAGATTCGTTTCTCTGAATATGTAATACAAGTTCGTCTCCATTGCTTTCAGAAATAATTTTCGCCATGTCCTCCCATCTCTCAAGGGGAATTTCATTAATAGCTAATATTCTATCGCCTGTTTCCAGCCCTCCTCTAAAAGCCGGGCTATTCTCTTTAACCTCTCCTATGGAAGGCTCTAAAATAAAAGTGCCATAAATCTGGAATATTCCAAAAAAAATTATCATTGCGAGGAAAAGATTAAAGAAAGGGCCGGCGGCAACAATTAAAATTCGTTTAAAGACATGCTTGTGGGTAAAAGAAACAGATATATCATCAGGGCTGATATCAGCATTTGGATCCTCGCCTACCATTTTTACAAAACCGCCAAGGGGGATTGCCGAAACGCAATAATCGGTATTGCCTATCCTTTTGCCGAATATCTTGGGGCCAAACCCTAAGGAAAATTTCTCTACCCCCACTCCGAATAACCTGGCAACAAGGAAATGGCCGAGTTCATGAAATGATATAAGTATTCCCAATACTATTATAAATGCAAATATACTTGTGCTCATAATTACAATAGTTCCTATTGTGAGCCGTTAAGCT